>DASSZK010000175.1:0-14250 GCA_035702845.1 Acidimicrobiales bacterium | reverse complement strand
GGATGCCGGTGGCGCCGGCGTTCAGGGTGGAGTCGTTCGCGATGGCGAGCGGGCCGGTGGCAGAGGGCTGGCCGGTCAGAGGGTTCGTCGGGTCGATGCCGATGGCGGTGATTGCCGCGCTTACTGAGGTCAGGGCGGCGTAGACGTCCGTCCGGGTGGCACTGATGGAAACCTGGGCCGTGGCGTCCGCCGGTGAGGCGGGTGGAGGCGTTGCCGCAACCAGCGAGGCGGTTACGGCTATGCCGTTGCCGGCACTGCCGCTGGTGGCGGCGGTTAGGACGATGGCGGGCCGCTGTGGCGGCACAGGAAGGGTGAATATCTCGCCGGCGGCGAACTTTATCTGGGCCAGTGCCAAAAGCACGGCGGAGTCGGCCGGCGTGAAAGTGTTTTCCCATGTTGACACCAGGGACACGACGCCGCCCGACAGGTCGAAGGCAGAGAGCGGTACCTGTACCTGGCCGAGTTTGGAGCACGTGAACGCTACGGGCCCTGTGCCCGTGAGGGTGGTCATGTAGCTACCCGACGTTCCTTTCGCCTCTGCGGAGACCACCCGGTGTGGATCTCAGCCGGAGAGTCTCGCGGGCCTTCGGAACGCCGCCGTCACCCAGCCGAGCGGGGTGGCCTACATGACCGCATCTCTAGCGTCACTGTGCCGTCACGGTGCCGTCACCGCACGGTCACCCGGACATCACGGCAACGGCGGCGGGCGAGGCGCCAGGACCGCCGCCTGCACGCGATGAAGCCAGGGCCTGCAGCGCAGGGCGTTCGACTAGATGCTCGCTTCCACCTGGACGGTGGCACCGGGAGGTGAGTACGGGACCACGTTGCCGGCCACTTCTCGACCGTCCACGACCAGCCTGGTGACCCTGCCTGCGACCCCTACAGGTTTGGTGACCGCCACCCGGTAGCACGAACCTCTGATCACCCGTTCGTAGGTGATGCCAGGCCATGCCGATGGAAGGACGGGGTCGACCCGCAAGCCGTTGTGCTCAGGCCGGGTGCCGAGGATCCACTGGGTTATGGCTACGAAGTTCCACGCTGCGGTACCTGTCAGCCAGGAGTTCTTGGCCTCACCGTGGGTCGGTGCGTCCACGCCGGCGATCATCTGCGCGTACACGTAAGGCTCGCAACGGTGGACTTCACTTATATCTTCCCGGGCCGACGGGTTGATCCGCGTGTAATAGTCGAAAGCCGCCTCGCCGTTGCCAAGGAGTGCCTCGGCGATCATCACCCACGGGTTGGTGTGGCAAAAAATCCCGGCGTTCTCCTTGTAGCCCGGTGGGTAGGTGGAGATCTCGCCGAGCTCGGGATAATAGCGGGAGAACGCCGGTTGTTGGAGGACGATCCCGTGGGGTGTTGCGAGGCGTTCGCGCACGCTGTCGAGCGCCAGCCTTGCCTTGCCGTCGTCCAGGCCGGCGCCGCCCATGGTGCACATACCCTGCGGCTCTACGAATATCTGGCCTTCAGGCGCCGAACGCGACCCAACCGGCTCGCCTTCGTAATCGTAAGCCCGTCGCCACCAGTTCCCGTCCCAGCCATGTTCCGCGAGACATGAGCGCATATAATCGGCGCTCTTGCGGTAATCGCCGGCCTCGCCCGGGACCGACCACTCGCCGCCCAGATGGTCGATGACGTCGGCCATCTCCCCGGCAGCCAGGGCGAACAGCCCAGCGATGAAAACAGATTCCGCAACACCGCCCGATCGGTTCTCGGTGACCTGGAAGCTCTCGCCGGGTGTCGTCGAGAAACAATTGAGGTTCAGGCAATCGTTCCAGTCGGCGCGGCCGATCAGGGGTAGTCCGTGGGGACCGAGGTGCCCCATCGTGTACGCCAGGCCGGCGCGCAGGTGCTCGTACAGGGGCACCTCAGTGCCGGGCTTGTTGTCGTAGGGGACAAGTTCGTGCAGCAACGAGGCATCACCGGTCTCCTTCAGGTAGGCCGACACCCCTAACACCAACCACAAAGGGTCGTCGTTGAACCCCGAACCTATGTCGTTGTTGCCTCTTTTGGTGAGTGGCTGGTACTGGTGGTAGGCGCCACCGTCGGCCAACTGTGTCGAAGCGATGTCGACGATCCGCTGGCGGGCGCGCCCGGGCACCATGTGCACGAAACCGAGCAGGTCCTGGTTCGAGTCCCGGAAGCCCATACCTCGGCCGATCCCCGACTCAAAAGCCGAAGCGGAACGGCTCATATTGAACCGCTCGACTGCCAAGGGCCGGTCAAAGCTGCGGTAGGGGCCGAGGAAGCTTTCACGGGCCGTGTCGAACCCGGCCAAGGGGTGCGAACAGGCGAAGTAGGCGAAGTGGTTGCGCCGTTCGCGGTACTCGGTCTTGTGGTAGATGACGCTGCCTTCCACTTCGACCTCGCCGGTGGAGAAGTTGCGTTGGAAGTTGGTGGCGTCGTCCTGGGCGTCCCAGAGGCAGAACTCTACGGAGGAGAAAAGCGACAGACTGGTGCGCTGCGGCCGTTCGTTGCGCACTCGCACGCGCCAAACTTCGATGTCTTGGCCTAGCGGTACGAAGTAGGTCGTCGACGTCCGGATGGCCCTGTAGTGCGAACTGATCGTCGTGTAGGACAGGCCGTGACGGCACTCGTAGCTGTCGAGATCTTTTTGCACCGGTTGCCACGACGGCGACCAGTACTCACCGTCTGCGTCGTCACGCAGGTACAGGTAGCGGCCGCCGACATCAAGGGGCGCATTGTTGTACCGGTACCGGGTCAGGCGGCGCAGCCTTGCGTCCTTGTAGAAGGTGTAACCCCCGGCTGTGTTGGAGATGATCCCGAACAGCGACTCGGTACCCAGGTAATTGACCCACGGGAGAGGTGTTGCGGGGTTGTCTATGACGTACTCTCGCCGCTCGTCGTCGAAGTGCCCGTAGCGCAACTCTGGTCCTCCCTGTGCTGGCGCCCTCGTGCCCGCGATGCCCCGGTGCACGCGGTTGGCGCTGGGACGCCTTCCCCCGGGAACACCCCTCCCCGGACCGGCCCCTGGTGAACCGGTTCAGTAGAACATAGCAGGGCCCGGGAGGGCCATGGCGGCCGCAGGCTCAGGAGGGCCGGCCGGCCGGGGCATCGTGGTCGCTGCCCAGGCGGGCGTCAGGCGGCGACCAGCCCCGAGCGGGCGGTGGCTTTCAGGTAGTCGGCGCAGCGGGCGGCCAGGGACATGATGGTGAGGGCCGGGTTGGCCGAGCCCTGAGTGGGCATAACGCTGCCGTCTGTTATGAACAGGTTGGGGACGGCGAACGTGCGTAGGTTGGCGTCGACCACCCCCTGGTCGGGCGAGGCAGCCATCCGGCAGCCTCCGACCAGGTGCGCGTAACGCTTGATGGTGATCACTTCCTGCGCGCCGGCGGCGTGCAAGATGTCCTCCATCACCGACTTGGCCGCCTGCAACAACTGTTTGTCGTTGTCGCACTCGGAGTGCGAGAAGTTGGCCACGGGTAAGCCGTGACGGTCCTTCTCGTCGGCGAGAGCCACGTGGTTGCGGAACTGGGGCAAGAACTCGCACAGTGAGCCGAGAACGGCCCAGTGCACATAGTCACGCATGTACTCGCGCAGTACCTCTCCCCAGTGCCCCTGAGCGGTGACGTGCTCGGAGTACGTGATGGGCAGGGGGGACACATTTTGGATGGCGAAGCCGCGCTTGTAGTCCTTTTTGGGATCCGTCTCGTAGAACTCCTCGCACGTGACCTCGGGCGGGGGTGCCTTGTACATACGGATCTCGTCGGCAAAACGCCCCGCCGTCTGCTGGGCTCCCTGCACCATCACGTAGTGGCCCACCTGGCCGTAGTCGTTGCACAGGCCATCGGGGAACTCTTTGGATGCCGACAGGAGCAGGAGGCGGGGTGTCTCAATGGAGTAGCCGGCTATAGCCACCAGGCGTGCCCGCTGGAAATAGCTGGCGCCATCGTGGAAATAGCGCACGCCCTTGGCCCGCCCGTTGGCTACGACGACCTCGTAGACCATGCTGTCCGGGCGGATCTCGGCGCCGTGGGCCAATGCGTCGGGGATGTGGGTGATGAGTGGCGACGCCTTGGCGTTGACCTTGCAGCCCTGAAGGCAGAACCCCCGGTAAATGCAGTGGTTGCGGTGGCCGAAACGCCCGTTGGGGATGGCAACCGGCCCCACCCGTGTGTGCAGCCCGAGCTTGGTTGCACCTCGACGGAAGATCTCGCCGTTGGGGCCGAGAGGGTGAGCGTGGTGAGGGTAGCTGTGCGGGTCGCCCCAGGGCCACGGTTCGCCGGCGGCGGGGAGCTCCTCCTCGATCTGCTCGTAGTAAGGCTTTAGGTCCTCGTAGCGGATGGGCCAGTCCGCGCCGACCCCGTCGAGGGAATAGGTCTGGAAGTCGGAAGGGTGGAACCGCGGGACGTAACCGGCGAAGTGGACCATGGAGCCCCCTACGCCCCGGCCCGAGTTGTTCGAGCCCATGGCCACCGGGTCCTCACCCGAGATCACACGGGGTTCGGTCCAATAGAGCTTGTGCGAACCGGCCTCGTCGCTGACCCAGTCAGAGCCGGGATCCCACCACGGCCCGGCGTCAAGAGCAACCACGGAAAAGCCTGCTCTGGCAAGGCGTTGGGTCAGCGTCCCGCCTCCCGCTCCACAGCCGACGATGACCACGTCCACCTCCTCGTCGTGGTCGTAGCGGCGCATCTGTTCGCGTAGCTCCCAGTTGGTCCGAGCCTGGCCGGTAGGGAGCAGCCAAGCCGACTCGTTGCGCTCCCTCACCTTTTTGTCGCTGAAGCGGCTCACCGGCGGCGCCGTCCCTTCAGTGCGCGGGTGCTCACTTGGTCCCCGTCCTGACTTCATGGGACCGCTTCGCCCGTTCAACCTTGTCTGCCCACGGCACCGGATCTTCGGCATCGCGCTCGGGTACCTCGTAAGGCTCGCGCCAACCGGGGCGCAGGACCTTGTAGCCGCGCGGGTAGGCGGGGCCCCCGAACCCGATCTCGTTCCACGCCCACGGGTGGGCGTAAAAAGCCGAACACGCGTAGCGCGTCCACAGCGACCAGACATGCTCTGCCGGCATGGAGTACCACTGCTTGGCGTCCTGGACGCCTTGCACGATCTGTCCCTGTTGCTCGACGCTGCACTCGTCGAAGCGGCAGCCAAACGTCTCCTGCGCGTCCTGGTCGAGGTAAAGGAGGGACTCCCGCCAAGCTATGGAGTCCTCGGGCATGTCCTCGTAGCGCCAACCGTCGGTGCTGCCCTCCGCCAGGCGCTTGTCCACCAGGTGCAGGACCTCGACCTTTGGATCGCTGTGCTGAGCCAGGACCAGGTCCAACAGGGCATTTGCCGTTTGCGCCTCGCGCTCAGTGAAGAACTCGAGAGCGGGGGGCGGGGCCTCCAGCCGGCTCATGACCACGTCGCGAGTGACCTCGTCCCAGTGCTTGCGCTGTTTGACTATGTCGTAGCCCTCGAAGCGCCCTTCGTTGCCCGGTGTTGTCATATGGCGCGGTCATCCTCACGCCTGAGCAAGGCGGCCAGGAGCCCCATGCCGCCGACCATGCTGGCAAGCAGTGGGGCAAAAACGGGTGGCCCCATCTCGATGTTGTACCGGAAGTTATGGCGTAAACCCCCCGGCTTCTGGGCGATACCGCGCCAGTGCAAAAAGGTGCCCTGCAAACCGTTCAAGACGATCGCTGCAGAAAATATCGGCAATGCCGTCTTCGCCACACGCTTGGAGAAAACGGATGCCACGCCGGCAGGTATTGCGGTGGGCACCAGGACAACGGGCCACCACATCATTTTGTTGCCGAAGCTGGCACCGTCGTGGGAGGTGAACACCTCTATTGCGGTTATGGCGGCGCCGGCCGCCGTCAGGGCCGACATGGTCTTTTCGAACCGGCCATGGCGGATGTCGTAGACGAGCCGGGCCCCGTCAGCCACTGCGGCTGTGACGGCACCGGCGCTGGTGACGCCGCCGAGGCCGGTCATGCCGCTTAAGCTCGCCGTTGCCCGCTCGCCGACCTTTTTGGTAAGCGTTGCGACCATTGGTACCCTCAACCCTTCTTGTGGCCCGGCAGGAATTCCTGCATCTTGGTCATGATCCCTGTGCGCATGATCTGCCAGGCGTCCTCGTCGCCGGCCAGGAGGGACTTGGTCATGTCCCGGACCTGGTCGTAGTTGGCATGGGGCGGGATGGGCGGGAAGTTGGGGTCGGTGTGCACGTCGAGCAGCGTGGGCACGTCAGCTCGCAGCGCGTCGCGCCACGCAGCGGCCAAGTCACCGCCCTTGTGGACTTCGATGGCGTTCAACCCGAGAGAGCGGGCGAAGCTGGCGTAGGAGACGTCGGGCAGGGTCTGGCTCTCGGTGAACTTGGGTGCTCCCTCCATCGCACGCATTTCCCAGGTGACCTGGTTGAGGTCGTCATTGTGGAAAACGCATACAACGAGCCGAGGGTCAGCCCATTCTTGCCAATAGTGCTTGATGGTGATGAGCTCGGCCATGCCGTTCATCTGCATGGCCCCGTCACCCACCAAGGCGATAACCGGGCGGTCCGGGTTGCCGAACTTGGCACCGATGGCGTACGGCACACCCGGCCCCATGGTGGCGAGGTTGCCCGACAGAGAACCCCGCATGGACCCGCGCATCATCAGGTGCCTGGCATACCAGTTGGCCGCTGATCCAGAGTCCGAGCTGATTATGGCGTCGATGGGGACCACCTGGCTCAGCTCGTGGACGACCCGCATAGGGTTTACTGTCGCGTTCGTGCCCGGCTCAACCATGGCCTCGCGTTCCATGACTTCCCACCACCGCCGCACATTGTCTTCTATTGATTCGCGCCAGCTGCGGTCAGTCTTTTTTTGAAGGTGGGGGATCAGAGCGCTGAGCGCGGCACGGGCGTCGGCCACGATGTTGAGCTCATAGGGGTAGCGCATGCCGACGAACGACCCGTCGAGGTCGATCTGGACCGCCCGTGCCTGGCCGAACTCGGGCATGAACTGGGTATAGGGGAAGCTGGAGCCCACAGTCAGCAAGGTGTCGCAGCCCATCATCATCTCGTAGCTCGGTCTCGTGCCCAACAGGCCGATCGAGCCCGTTACGAACGGTAGGTCGTCGGCCAGCACGTCCTTGCCCAGTAGGGCCTTCGCAACCCCGGCGCCGAGGAGGTCGGCAACGGCCGTGATCTCCTGGGCTGCTCCCCGGCCGCCTTGCCCGATGAGGATGGCGACCTTGCTGCCCTCGTTCAGGATCGCAGCCGCTTCGGTGATGGCCGCGCTGTCAGGGGCCAGGCTTGGTTGGGTGAACCCGAGGCTCGAAGGTACCTGTTTGAAGGCGTGCTCGGGTGCCGACCACTGCATCTCTTGGAGGTCGGACGGCACGATTATGCATGTGGGCGACTTGGTGGTTATCGCCGTGCGGATGGCCCGGTCGATCAGGTTGGGGAACTGGGTGGGCACCATGGCCGTCTGGACGAACTGGTGGCAGCAGTCCTTGAACAGGTTCGCCAGGTCCACTTCCTGCTGGTAGGACCCACCCAGCGCCGATCTGCTCGTCTGGCCAACAATCGCCACGACAGGGACGTGGTCCAGCTTGGCGTCGTAAAGCCCGTTCAGGAGGTGGATGGCGCCCGGGCCGGATGTGGCCATGCACACACCCACCTTGCCGGTGAACTTCGAGTACCCCGTCGCCTCAAAGGCGCTCATTTCTTCGTGGCGGGACTGGATGAACTTGGGCTCGTTGCCCGCCTTGCCGAAAGCGACGAGCATGCCGTTGATCCCGTCACCGGGGAAGGCAAAGACCTTGTCGACACCCCACTCCCGAAGCCGCGACAGGATGTAATCCGCCACCGTCATTTCCTTAGCCATGCAAGTGCTCCCCTCGCTCCGCCCTCACGGTCTGGGCCATCACGGTCTGGGCCATCACGGTCTGGGCCATCACGGTCTGGGCCATCACGGTCTGGGCCATCACGGTCTGGCCGTCAGTGATGTACCCGGCTGGGCCACAGCTAACCCGGGGGAGTTGACCCGGCTAGCGGGACGCCCCGGGCCCTTGTGGGATCTCGAGCGAGGACTCGTCCACGACCTGGACGTCCGGGGCCGAACCAGGCCGGGGAGAATGGGCAGTCCCGCCGCGTCGGCCGATGTCCAGCCGACCGGGCCCAGCTTGCCCGAGCGCAGGGCGAAGAAGGCTCCGGGCCCCGCTTTGCACCGGAGCTTGCCGCGAGGGCGAGCCGCGGGCCTGACGTTGTGGGGGTGGTTGCCGCCAACCGGCCGTCCGGGCGTAAGGCAGGTAACCTCCAGCGCGAAGGCATTAGCGTCGCTGTAATGGAGGGCCCGGTAGTCGACGCGTACGAGCAGGCTTCGCGGTATTTCGTTTCAGCCGTGGAGCGGGTCCCCGCCGGTGCGTGGGCTCAGCCCGGCCTCGGGGCATGGACAGTGCGGGAACTTGTCGGGCACACCAACCGGCAGCACTTGCTGATCGAGGAGTACTTACTTCGGCCGGTGCCGGAGGAACCCATGGACGGCGAGTACTTCCGCCCGGAGAACATCGAGGCTCGGGGCAGGGACGCGGTCGCTCTGCTGGGAGATGACCCGCTCACGGCGGTTAAGCAAGCGAGCGAGCATGCAGTCGACGTGCTGGCGGCCACTCCTGGTGACGCATTTTTGGGAAGCCCGGTGCGCCACCAGACGCTGGCCGAGTACGTGCCTTCGAGGGTGGCGGAGCTGACCATCCATACGCTCGACTTGACCCGCGCCATCCATCTCGACTTGCAGGCGCCGGCTGAGGCGCTCAATGTGACCCTTGAGTGGACCATTGGGCGCGCCATCGCCCGAGGGGAGGGCGAGCGCGTCCTGCTAGCGCTGTCCGGACGCGGCGAATTACCCGCTGGTTTCTCGCTTTATTGACAGAGTCAGAGTGTCACTGCCGGCGTCGATGTGCCAGGCGTTGCATTGCGCCGCCGTAGTTCCCGGATAACCACCGCCCCGAGGGCGGCGGCGAACAGGCAGGACAGACCACCTATCCCGAGGCCCACCCGTGCGCCGGCCTCATGTACCACCCACCCGACCAGAGGGCCACCAATGGGGGTGGAGCCGAGGAACGCCACGGCCCACAAGGCCATGACACGGCCGCGCATCGAGGGTTCTGCCGCCAGTTGGAGGGTCGAGTTGCCGGTGGCCAGGAACGAGACGCTTCCCCACCCCGTCAGGGCCAATGCGGCGTACTCGAGGGCGAGCACCGGGGATGCCGCGCCGAGCAGCATGGCGATACCGAACCCGGCTGCTGCGATGCTGAGCGGCTGCAGCCCCGTGCGGCCTCTGGTGGCGGTTGTCAGCCCTCCTCCAACCGCGCCGATCCCCATGGCCGCAGTGAGGAAGCCATAGGTCTCTGCACCCCCGTGGAAAGTGTGGCTCGCCAGCACCGGGAGCGTTACCTGGAACTCGTAGGCGATGGTGCCGACAACGGCCATCATCAGCAACGGGACACCCAGGGTGGGCTCGTGCGACACGTAAGACAAACCCGCTCGAAGCTGCCCCTTGGCCCGCAGCGCCGGCGGGCTTGGTTGCAGGGCGCCGACGTCCATGGAGCGCAGGGAGTACACGACGGCGGCAAAGCTCACCGCATTGAGGATGAAACAAATCCCCACTCCGGCCACGGCTATCGTGATCCCGGCGATCGCCGGGCCTACAGCCCGGGCGGCATTGACCATCGTCGAGTTGAGGCTTACGGCGTTGCGTACGTTGCCCGCCCCGACCATTTCCAGCACGAAGGCCTGCCGGGCCGGGTTTTCGAAAGTGTTATTGAACCCCAGCGCGAGAGCCAGGGCGCAGACCTCCCAGAACGTGACGGCGTGTGCCACGGCCAAAACGCCGAGCACCAACGCTTGTACGCCCATGAGGGCCTGTAGGACCATCATCAGGCGCCGTTTGTCCGCACGGTCTGCGATTACACCGGCGTAAGGGCCAAGGACAAGCACCGGTAGCGTCTGGATCGCCAGGACCAGGCCGAGGTCGGTGGCGGAATGCGTCAGTTCGAAGACCAGCCACGATTGGGCGACCGATTGCATCCACGTGCCCACCAGCGATATGGACTGGCCCGTGAAATAGCGGCGAAAGTTCGGGATAGACAAGGCGGAGAACGTCCGCCGCAACATATGTAGGCGCGACTGCGGCGGCGCCAAAACGGCGCTTGTCTCGCTCAACGGACGGGACCGGTCTCGGCCCGTAGCCGCTCGGAGAGCTTCTCCAGCACGGGAGTGGCGGCAGCTATGGCTGCGCGCTCTTGCTCGCTCAGGTCGGTTAGCAGCCGCGCCAGCGCACCTTCTCGCTCGCTTAGCACCCGCTCGACCAAGCGGCGCCCCTTTGTTGTCGCACCGACCCGGCAAGCCCGCTTGTCCGCTTCGTCGACGTGGCGAGCCAATAACCCGGCAGCCTCCAGGCGCGGGACCATGCGTGAGAGCATCGTGGGGTTCACGCCACAAAAATTGGCGATGTCCGACATCCTGGCGGGGCCTCGGCGCGTCGCCATGAGCAGGACATCGACCTCTGTCGCTGTCAATGCGCCGGCCGCCGACGTCGGCCGCATCCAGCGAGCCATGCGCCCTACGGCTATGCGAAGCCGGGCAGGGTTGAGATCGGCGCTTTCGTAAAAGCCGGTGGTGTTGCTGAAGCCGGTGGTGTTGCTGAAGCCGGTGGTGTTGCTGAAGCCGGTGGTGTTGCTGAAGCCGGTGGTGTCGCTGAAGCCGGTGGTGTCGCTGAAGCCGGTGGTGTCGCTGAAGTCGCGGCTGTCGTCCTCAGCGGGCTTCGTCGTGCCAGAGATCGCTGTCTTGCGCACGGCTGTGTTTTGACCCATGCCGACGTTTTGACCCATACCGACGCCCCAATCAGTTGCTTGCCGGCAAGCATTCTAGTGGCCCCGGGGAGCCGGGGATAGGAAGAGACAGATATCACCGTCTCCGAGTGCTAGAACTTCGTCACATGCGAGGACTGGTCCGCCCCTGCCCTCACCTTCTGGGCCTTGAGCTCGGGGCCCGCTGGGAGGCGCACATGTGCGGGCTTTGCCTCGCCCTCAAACAGGTGGCGGGGCAGTGGGCACGCTTTTTTACGAGCTATGACATGGCCTTCGTGTCGGTGCTCGGGGAGGCTCGGACGGGGCCAGTGCCGCTTATCCCTGCAGGGCGGTGCATGTTGCGCGCAGGGCGCAAGGCCGAGGTCGTCCCGGCCACCGCCGCCCCGATGCGCCTGGCCAGTGGTGCAGCCCTCCAGGTAGGAATTGCCGGGCTTGAGGATAAGGCAACCGATGGCGATCTGCCCCCCCGCTTGGCGCGCGTCGCGGGGGCACGCCTGCGTCGCCGGGCTTTCGCCGGCTCCCACCTCGGCTCTGATGATCTCGGCTCTGATGATCTCGGCGATGTCGAGGACGCTGCCCGCCGTGCTGTGCAGCTTGAGGGTACTGTCGCACGCTCGTCCGGGCTCAGCGGTTTGAAGGACCTACTATCGTCCTCTGGTCGAGCCGGAGCCGCGCTGTTCGGGCTGACTTGTCGCCACGGCGGGCTGGGCCCAGACGAGGGGAGCTTGGCCAGAGCGGGCGAAGCTTTTGGTCGGTTGGCGCACCTTGTCGATGCTTTGGAGGACAGGAGCGCCGATGCCGAGGGAGGCCGGTTTAATCCGCTGGACCACTGTGCAGTTGCCGACGAGCAGGCGCTTGCATATGGCAGCTCTCTTTGCTCAGAAGTTGTAGGCATCCTCACGCAGGCGCAGTGGCAGGACCCGGCTTTGGTGGTGCGATTGTCCAACGAAGTACTGCCCAGGGCGCTGGCGCGTTCCAGGCGACGCCGCGGGGCCCTGTTATCGCGGGCTTGTGGCTCCTTGGAGAGCTGCGCCGTTAGCAACCCCTCTTGCTGTTGCGAGTGTTGCGATTGCTGGGACTGCTGTTGCGCCTAGCGCTGGCGGCGGGGGTCGTCGGGCATGTCGGTGCGCCGGATGCCGCCGGCGGCTATTGCAGCCTTCCAGGCCCGGAGGACCGGAGCCTCTTGCGCCGGGAAGGCTAGGTCCTCGCCGGCAGGTAGCTCCTCGGGCGACATCCAGCGGACTTCCTCGCACTCGGCCGGGTCGGGACGCGGTTCGTCCGGGCCGGCAAGCTCCGCGTAGTAGTACAGGTTGAGCGTTGTTTCGGTATCCGAGTTGTAGACGTCCATCCACATTCCCGCCAAACCGATGACGTCGATCTCCAGGCCGGTCTCCTCACGCAGCTCGCGTATGGCGGTGAGGATGGGGTGTTCACCCGGGTCACAGAAGCCGCCGGGGATGTCCCAGCGCCCCTTCCATGGCTCGTGCGCACGTTTTACGAGGAGAAGCTTCCCCTCATGGGTGACGAGTGCTCCCGAGCAGGGTTTGGGGTTCGCCCAATGGCTGGTGCCGCAATTTTCGCAAGTGACCGGAGGTTCGGACGCCAGGGCAGCCGCGCAAGCGGAGCAGTACATTTCAGGCGGTCTCTAGCCGGCCGGCCTGGTCGGCTGCCTGCTGTAGGTCCACTACGCGGCCGCGGGTCGCCCGCCGTTGCCGGCCGTCGGGGATGACGAACACCAGCGGGACCATAGCGGCCAATAGGACGGCCAGCAAGAAGAACGACTTGGTCAGGGTGGCTACTTCGTGGCCTGTGTGGGCGGCGACCGAGGTGGCCAACGCGATCCCGATGATGGCGCCCCCCTGCCTTGCTGCTCCCCGCAGACCGGTTATGGCGCCCACGTCGTCTGGTGCCAGCTCCACCGATGCATTGTTGGCGGCCGGAGCCGACATCCCTGTACCGATGCCCGTCAAGGTGGCACCCACTGTCAGCCACACGTACGGCGACACCACGAGCGGGTGCATGGCGATCATGGCCAGCCCGCTGGAGATGAGAGCGATCCCGCCGATAATCGGGATGCGGTAGCCGGTGCGGTGGATCAGCACCGATGCGGTAACGGCGAGAAAGATCTCCCCGATCGCCCTGGCCGTGAGCAGAGTGCCCGAGGTCAGCGGCGAAAAGTGGAAGCGGTCTTCTGCGAAGAGGGGCACCAGGGACCCAAAGCCGATGGCACAGGCACCCCAAACGAGGTTGATCAGGTTCGAGGCTTGGAACACCCTGCCCCGCAGGAGATGTACGGGGATCAGGGGGTGGGGATGGCTCGAGCAGTGGCGGACGAACGCCCAACCGCCGGCAACAGCGAGGGCGAAAGGCAACACCACGGACGGCGTGAGCAGCCCGGCTTGGCGGTTGCCGAGGTCGGTGATGGCAAGCATGAGCCCGAGCGCGGCCCCGCCCATCAATAGGGCACCAACGATGTCGGGCCTGTTGCCGCCCCTGCCCGTCTTGGGCAGGCACCGCCACGCCAGGAAGGTGAAGGTCGCCCCGATGGGCACATTGACCAAGAAGACGCCGCGCCAGCTCCAGGTGGCCAGGATGATGCCTCCCGCTATCGGCCCGACCAGGGCGCCGAGAGGGAAGATGCTGGAGAACATGCCGAGTGCCCGCTGCCGGCGATGCTCGGGGAAGATCTGCATGACGATCCCGCTTGCTGCGGGCATGAAAGCCGCGCCGCCGGCTGCTTGTACCACTCGCAGCGCCACCAGCACGGCGATATTGGTCGCCAGCCCGCACAGCAGCGAGCTGACGGTAAAGAGGCCGGCCGCCCACAGGAACACCCGCTTGCGGCCCAGGGTGTCGGCCACCCGTCCGGCGATGGGCATGGCGACAACGAGCCCCAGCTGGTACCCCGTCATTGTCCAGCTCGCCCAGTTGAGCCGGGTATGCAGCGCGTTGCGCAACGTCGGCAGCCCGGTGGAGACGATGGTCCCGTCCAGGGACGACATGAACAGCGCGATGGAGCAGATCGCAAAGATGGCCCACGGGGCAGCACCGCCGGCGACCGGGCTGCCCGGTGCAGGGTTGCCGGGTGCTGGGTTGCCGGGTGTAGGCACGCCCACCCCGCCCGCACGGGGCACGTTGGCTTCTCCCCTGCGTGGCGAGACGCTCCCGCGCGTGGTCCTAGTCGCCGACTGCAAGCTCACCAGTGATCAGGCTAGGACAGGATCAGTGTGTGAGCAAACGTTTTTTCAGACGGTTGTGACGTGCTTGCCCGATCACGGGGGCGGTGCAGTCGACATACGCTGGACCAACAGCGGTGCCGGCTCGGTCACGACGATGTCTTGGGGAGGGCTCCCCGACAGCTGGGATATGAGCGAGCGCACCGCCCGCACACCGACTTCGTAGTACGGCATTTTCACTGCCGTGAGCGCCGGCCAGGTGTGCTCGGCGACCCACTCG
>DASSZK010000128.1:0-8118 GCA_035702845.1 Acidimicrobiales bacterium | reverse complement strand
CTATTCGCCGGCACAAATTGTCTAAGGCTTGACGTTGAGCCCCGGCCAGATGGGATGATCTGAAGGTGGGGTCGATCCAGCGGGGTGTCTTGGTCGTAGTCGCTGCCAGTTTGGCTGCTTGCTCGGGGCCGGCACTGTTGCGCAACGGTGGTCTCAACAGAAGGGGTGTCGCTCCCTCGCTGGCTGAACCGTACTCGCCGTCAGGTTGGAGGAAAGTCTCCTTGCCTCCGCCTCCGGGGGCACCAGCTGCGGGGTACACAGATAGCGGGTCAGCGATCGCCTGCAAAAGCAAAACTGACTGCATCTTCGGCAGCACCTACGTGGACGCGAACGCCAACCAGTACTCAATCACGGCGAGCACTATCAACGCTGGGAAGACCTGGGCACGCAACACGCGCTTCCCCGGTTCATTGGATGGCGGCGTTGTATCCGCCGCTTGCGACCAGCGTTACTGCTTCATCCTCGCCGACAACGCAGCCGTAACACACCAGGCCCTGGCTCGCACCCAGGACAACGGCAAGACATGGACGATCGTCCCCTACCCCCGATCATGGACAAAAGACTCCATAGACGCGTCCATAATCGCGTGCTCATCGTCTCGATGCTTGGTCTACGGGGACGGCACCTTCGCTACCACCCCTAAGGCCAGTGACCAAGCGGCGTTCGTCGCGACCAGCGACGACTTTCGAACCTGGACGGACATTGCCCTGCCCGGTGCAAACCAGATCCACCAGCTCGCCTGCATCTGGTCGGGACAGTGCTGGGCAGAGTACGAGACGGGCGGCGACGGCAGAGAGCACTTCGCCACTACCCTCAACGGCGGTGCCACCTGGGCCCTCCTCGGGTCGGTCAGCCCTAATGACGGGGGCAAGAACGTCTTTGCGTTCGGCTTCGCCCTCGATCCCGACCACCAGGTGGGGTTCGCCTGCGAGGACGCGCGTACATGCTTCGTCCTCGACAATTCCGACGACCTCCTCACGTCTCATGACGGTGGGCGCACTTGGGCCCTCTCACATGGTCCCTCACCAAACATGACAGACGCCATGACATGCACCCCGGGGTCCACATGCTGGATCGTCCGCACCAACCCACCACGGGTCTGGGTCGGCCGGCCGCCAGGTTAGGCAGGCGGGCGCGATCAGCCAACGATCGCAGAACGTTTCCTCTTGAGTGCCTTGGCCCCGGCCGTTCTACTCCATAATGGAGGTAACCGCGTCATCCCCGTTGGACGGGCTCCCTGTCTGGCGACGGTAGCCGCCGGTGAGGGAACTGCGGAACGAGCCGTGACCGGCGAGGTCTACGGCGATCCAGGTCCGTGTCCCCACCAGCTCACGACAGCATGACCCCGGAGATCGACATGTAGTTGAGCGCACCACCGCCCCTGTGGCCGACCCCCCGGTCGAAAGCGGATCTTCAACCATCCGGCGGCTTCCGGCACACGGCCGCCGAGGTCGCGCGAGCCAATGGTCGCCGACCCGCTATAACCGCAGGCATAGGCCCCAGTCTGGTTGCAGTTGTAGTTCGTGCCTAAATCGTCGGACACGTCCATCCACCAGTGGTCCAGAAGCTCTTCCTGTGTCAGGGATGGCACGACTTCATAGTGCAGTTCGTCCTCCAGCTCAGCCAGGTAGCGTCGGGGCTCTCGCTCGAGAGCCACAAGTTCGACGCCGTTCAGTACGACCCGACGCCTAGGTAATCTCTCCAGATCCTCGCGGACTGGCAGCCAGGCCGTCCTTCCCCGGGAGATCCCGCGAGCGATGACCCTGCGCCCTTCAACAAGCTCTCCCAGATCGACATCGAAGCTCAAGGCAAGCTCGATATTCATGTTTCTCAATGCTTCGTCGACGAAGTGGCGCGGCGGCAATGGCACTCAGCCATCGTCGCGCCTGCCGCCACCAAATCGCAGTTCCTGGACCTCTCAGCCGAGCCGCTCCTATCTACCGTGGCGGAGCCGCGGGCCAGCGGGCGTGAACATAATGGCGCTCCGGACACCCGGAGCCTCTACCGAGCCGTCCTGCTGGCGTTGCTTCGTGGGCGAGAGCCCGGCGGCGCTCACGGAAGGGCCGGAGGGAAAATAGCAATACTCGCCGCCGGTTCCTGCGAATATGGGCACGTGCCAGAACATGGGCTCGACTTGCTAATGAGCGGTTGCGGCGGGTCCAGGGTCGCCTGGGCCGACGTCCCCGAGGAGGTCGGTGACGCCAAGGAAGTGCCACCGAGCCCGTACCAGTCAAAGGAGCCGAACCTGTGAAGGTAGCCGAAATGGTGCGCTCCCCTCGGCGGGTGGATCGCCATCGGGGGTTTCGTCATCACTGGACCTTCGTTACGCTCGCCTCGCTTGGCTTGGCTGGGCTTGGGTGCGGGTCTGCCTCCTCTCACGGCGGCACGCTCCCTCAAGTCGAGGTACAGTCGCCACTTTCCACGACCCTCTCCTGGTTCGCTGCCATTAATGCTCATAACAAGGCCTTGGCTCTCGCACACTTTGTGCCCGCTGACCGGGACATGATGGAGTGGTCGTCGTGGGGGCCACCCTTCAGGCACCTCCGTTGCCGGTTGGGATATGTATCTGCGAGCCATGCGACCGTGGACTGCGCTTTCGACGCCATCTATGACCCCGCCACCGGTATGAGCGGCGACTCTGGCTGGGGCATCGATCTCCAGCGCTCGCGAGGCGGACCGTGGCTCATCGACAGCTATGGCCAGGGCTGAACGCAGAGGATCTGTGGCGGTGAGCAAAGCAGAAGCGCACACCAGATGGCGGCACGGGCGGTCCAGCGCCTCGGTTCGCCGCCCATGACGATGCGCCTGAGATCGTCCGGCTGGCAGGCTTGATGTACACAAAGATGGGACTGGACGCGTCCGACGATCTCTGGCAGCTTGCCGCTCGTGAAGCACTCGAGCAGCGCCTCGGTCACGATGTCGCCGTCTTTGTGGTCGATGACCTGCGTACCCATGGTCGCGTTGCCGCCTGTGGGGCGGCTTCGATAGCCACTCGGCTTCCGACGCCCTCCAACCCTGCCAGACGGTTCGGCTATATCCAGTGGATCTCGACCGATTTCGAGTGGCGACGCCAAGGGATGGCCCGAGCCATTACAGAGGCCTTGATCCGGTAGCTGCACGAGCGGGGTATCCGTTCGATCGAACTTCATGCGACGCCGGACGGAGAAGCTCTCTACCAATCTCTTGGGTTCGAAGAAGGGCCGACCCCAGCGCTACGGTTCCGCACCTGACGCAGAACTCCTCGGCAGCCGGCGACGATGCCCAGGGCCTGGTTTGGCTACAACCAGTAGGGCTCGGCTCGCATCTCCTCGGGATGTGCGACATGCCGAGCAGCCTCCATCAGGGATTCTGTCTCGGGCTTTAGGTGCGACTGCCAACCGCAGGCACATTTACTGAAATACACCCGGGGGCCTGGCTGACCATACTCCTTCGTTACCGTCGAGTGGGCAGGGTACTTGATGCGTTGAGCCCACATCTCCGTCGAGAGCGGCACGATCTCTACCAACGTCGACAACAGCCACGTCCCGAAATCTCTGGCAACAGGGTCGCCGTAAGAGGGCACGCCTTCGCGCGACACAACCGGCGCTTCGCCAGTGGATGCGTCAGCCCGCGACAGGTCCAGCGCAAAATAGTGCCCGGTGAATGGCCACGATCCGCCTTGCTTGTCACCGATCGGGAGATGGCGTCGCGCATCTGGGGTGCGGGCGAGACCGTAGAGCCACACCACATTCGGCCGCCCGATTTTTTGGCCGGTCAGTCCGTATATTTGAAGACTGGCCTTGCCAGCTTCACCGTATGAGACGTAGATGGGGCCCACGGCAGCCAGGAACGCACGGTAGCTAGGCGGGAAGCGGGCTCCGGTCTCCTGCTCGGCGGCGGCCAGCCGCTCCTCGTCCGCTGGTGGGCCCTGGGCAACGGCGAGTTCGGCATCCCTGATGATCTCTATGGCCTGGGCAACGGGCTCCGGCGCTGTCATATCACCATCATTATCGGAACAGAGCCTTCGCCGTCTCAGCTCGCGGCTGACGCCCACCAAGGAAGCCCAGCGAACACTGACCGCCCCCTCAAGCCCTCGAAGGCCTGGGGGCCTTCCAAGCCGGACGGTCGCCGTGCTCTCCGATTGGCCGCCGAACCCGGGCTGCTTATCGGTCGTTCGGGAGCACCTTCCCTGATCGGGATGGAGGGTCGGTAATGGGCGTGTTTTGCCCAGCGGCGAGCCACCATCTGCCGCTGCGTTCTACCAGCACGTAGAGGGCCATTTCCGAGAAGCCCCCTCCGGCCTCATCGAGCGCTTGGCGTTGGAACTGCGCTATCGCGGTTCATCGCAGTCATGGCACGCTGGCGAAAAGCGGGACGCTCCAATTCGGGGCGCCCATCATCTTGGCGACGTTCTAGTGCTGCCTCCAGGAACCTTTGCCCTCTGACGAGAGCAAAGGACCCGTCAGACGGAGGTGTAACTGGTGCAAGTGAAGTGCCCAGCGATAACAGCCGTCCCCGCCGGCATGCCGGGAGAAACGTTTTTCAGTGAAATCGAGATATTGCCCGACTCAGCGGCGTGGCCCACCCGGATGGAACCCGTGGTGTGGCCCGCATAAATGGCTCCCCCAAAGTTCAGCATTATCTGGCCATAGGCAGCAGCGACACCCTAAATGCGCGGCGACGAGTACCCGGCAACATCGCCGCTGAGGACCACCGTTTTGGCCGCGGCGCGCCCAGAGATATCGAAGAAAAACTTGTGCTTGGCCGCAGCTACGTGGGAATTGCACACCACCTCGCCTGACACCAACGTACCCCTGATAGCTCCGCTGAAGCTGAGCCGCAGGCCGCTCGCGGCGGCGAAGGCGAGAGGTGCCGCCGGGACCAGGAGCGCCAGCGTGGCCAATGCGGTCGCCGCAGAGGCTCGCACCCGTTTGGTCGGTCGCAGGATCATGCTCATGTGGCTAAGTGTGCGTTGTGGCCGCGATCTGCAGCATCGGGGGGGTCCCTTATCGTTAAGCCGCCTGGTACCTTGCTGGCGCGGTGCCCGAGACCTAGGGGGGCGGGCCCGGAAGCTCGTTACTGTTGCCGACCGCCCGGATGAGCTCGCGCCGGGACGTGACCCCGAGTTTCGCGTAAGCGCGTGACAGATGGTGCTCAACGGTCTTCGCTGACAAGAACAGCTGCTTGGCGATCTGGGGGTTGGTAAGACCCTGCCCCGCCAAGGTGGCTGCTCGCAGCTCCATGGCGGTGAGCTTCCCGTTGGAGCCAGCCCGAGGGCGGCGCCCGCCGGCGAGGGCCAGTTCGTCGCTGCAGAGGCCGAGCAGGCGCCCGGCACCGGTACCTTCGAGCACATCCGACGCCTGGTGGAGGACCTGACGTGCCCGGACGAGCCTGCCGGTCCGGCGCAGGAAGCGTCCCTGCATGAGCAGCGTCTCGGCGTGCGCTAGAGGCATGGCCACGGCCCTGTTGTGCGCAAGAGCTTTTTCGAAGGATGCCTCGGCCGCTTCGTGGTCTCCCGTTTTCCACGAGACGAGGGCGCTCCCCCAAGCCGATACCGCCCGCGGTGCGTGACAAGGAAGGACGCTACAGGTATGTTCCAGTGAGATCACCAGGCCCGAGGCTTCCTCGAAATGGCCGGCCGCTACGTGGGCTTCGATCGCAGCACCATGCCAAGGCACCACGCAGGGCTCGATGATGCCTGATGTGCCAGCGACCTGAGCTGCCCGCTCGGCAGCTTCTACTGCTCGGTCGATATCTCCACGACCGAGCTTGTCGTGACAGTCGATTAGGCAGAGCCATAGTCGTATATAGGGGGAGCCGCCCATTTGTTCCACTACGGCTTCCGCCCGTGCCGCCCACTTGGCGCTCTGGGAATGATCACCCTGCTCTTGAGACGTATGAGCAAGGCCGATCCACGCGAACGGAGCCAGACTCGGGGCAATATCGCCGAGGGCGGCCGCTTCTGCCAAAAGCTCATGAGCACGAGCGAGGTGACCGAGCCGCCAGAGCATGTCGGCCTGATTGATGGCAAGACCTTGGCATGTCGAAACTGCTCCCTGGCGGCGGGCCTGCGCCATCAACGTGCTGACGACCAGCTCGCAGTCGTCGAAGCGCTCGAACGCTTTCGCCAAAAGGCCGTACGCAAATGCGATATCCCATCCCCAAGCGGCGCGTTCGTGATCGAGGACCAGGCGAGCCTTGACGGTGCGTTCGAGGTCGTCGAGCGACGAAGGGTCGCCCAAAATACAGGCCAGGTTGGCCTCGGCCGCAGCAGCTGCCTGCAGCGTCTCCCCTTGCTTCGGCGAGGCATTGAGGATGCTGGTCGCACGTTTAACCGTTTGCAAGGCTTGGCGTGGGCCGTCATAGTGATGGCCGACGAACGCCGCATCCAAGAGGATCTCCGCCGCCAGCTCCGGGCTTACAGCGAGCGCCTGCGCGCTTGCGTCTTCGTAGCGCTGCTTCGCCTCGGGGTATCTCCCCGCGGCCAAGAGCACCCGCGCCTGTGCCCTGAGAGCAGCTATGCGCTCTTCTACGCTCAGACCCACGTTGGTGAGGAGCTCGGCCAGCACCGAACCGGCCAGCGGGATGTTCCCCGCCAGCAGAGCGGCGTCAACCAGCTCGAAGCGCAACGATGTTGTGGCGGCCGAGCCGGCCAGCTCGATGGAAGCCTGGAAGTGCCGGCACGCAGTGGCAGCCGCGCCAGTCGCCAGGGCTTGGCGGCCCGCCGTGGCCAGCACGGCAATCGCATTGACGTCTCCCAGCATGTGCGCAGCGACTGCGTGGGGTGCCGACTCTGCCGGGTTGGCCCCAACGTCAGTTAGCGCGGCGAAGGCACGAGCGTGCAGACCTTGGCGCATGCCAGGAGACAGATCTTCGTAAAGGGCTTGGCGGAACAGCGGGTGCACGAACTCCGCTTTGCCGTCTTCCAGCTCACGCAAAAGGCCGGCCCCGCACAGCTCATCGACCGCCATCAAGTGCTCGGCGGGTGACTGGCCTGAGAGTGCCTGCACGAACTGTGGCCAGAACCTGGTACCCAGTACGCCGGCGGCACGGGCCCAGCGCAACGCGGCCGGTCCGACGCCGGCGAAGCGGGGCAGGAAAATGCGCTCGCCCAGCGCACCCGCCGAGCCCGCCAGTAGGTCCGTGCCGCGCAGGCTGGCCTCGGCAACTTCCTTTAGCAAAAGCGGGCTACCCCCACAGGCTTCTGTGATCCTGTCCGCAAGCTCGGACGGCAACCCGGCGCCCAAACGGTCTTCGAGCAGCGCGACGCATGCCGGCGCAGAGAGCGGCTCGAGCCGCTCTCTGACCGCATAGCCGTCGCTGGCGAGCGAGCGTGCGTGTTCGAACGCAGTTGGCGGCCACGGCCGCGCAGTGACGACCAGTGCAATAGGGAGGTTTTCGAACCTGCGCGACACGAGGTCCAGCAACTCGATCGAATCGATGTCTGCCCAGTGCAGGTCGTCTACGGCTAAGAGAAGAGGGGCGGGAGCGCCGTGCCGGAACCAATCCACAAGGGCGCTGTAGCGTTGCAGGCGGGCATCAGCAGAGCTGCTGGCGCCGGCTCCTAAGAGCGCAGGAGGAACATCCATAACCGGTGCGCCGAGGTGGCTCAGGAGCCGGTCGAGCAACCCGAAAGGCACAGACTGCTCCAGCTCCGAACAGGCCGCCTTGGCCAGAACGAACGCTGTAGCGTTGTTGCAGCACTCGTTGAGCAGGGACGTTTTGCCAAGGCCGGGCTCGCCGACGAGTACCAAGGTGGCACCGCAACCCTTGCGCGCTCGGTCCAGTACCGAGGCGGACGCCAACCGCGCTGCCTGGCGCTCGAGGAGGTCCATTGCAACCCCTTCAGCCCCGATGTAAACCCCGACGCCGGCGGCACTCAGATCCGACGTCGGGGACTAAAAGACGCGTCCTGTCCGCAGCACTCCGACTCGGCAAACACGAACGAGTGCGGAGCATCATCGTCAGGCGAGCCTAATGGAAGCGACCCGGCGCCGCTGTCACGTGCCACTCGGATGGGACCACACCGTTGCCAGGAGGATGGGACCACCTCGCGGTCTTGACCAACCGGCCGAGCCGATGGTGCCTTAGGGGGCGACGGGTGTCAAGTGCGTACGCGCTGCTTGCCCGAGTTCGGTG
>DASSZK010000013.1:0-2934 GCA_035702845.1 Acidimicrobiales bacterium | reverse complement strand
ACCCGGTTCCTAAATGGGGCCGGCGGTATCGAATCGGTCATAAACGGGACGGGCGGCGCGGTCAACTCGACCAACAACGGGCCTTCGGACGTGGTGAGCTACTCCTGAACGAGGCTTCTAATGATGTAGAGAGCTAAACCGCAACGATGTGCCACTGGCTCTCCGTCCAGTCGGCGTAGACAGGGGCCGGTCCTAAATGGGCCGGCCCCTGTGCGTTCCCCGTACCTGTGCCCCGTACCTGTGCCGTCCCCGTAAGTGGTGCCACGCACGCCGGCGGCGTCGACATAGGGCCAGACCAGAGCGGCGGTCGCTTGCTGAAGCGCACGAAATGTCACAGCGGACCGGCACATTTCCAGGTAGCGATCAAGCTCAAGCGGTGTTGCTTCACCGAGGCCCGCTTGGAGCGGTGTTGCTTCACCGAGGCCCGCTTGGTGCCTACCCCAGGCAAGGTGACCGAAGCATAAGAGCCGCCACCAAAAGAGCCAAGGAGCCAGTACAGCGTCACGGGTTTTGTCACAAGTTGCCGGCCGGTCCCCCATCTGCAGGCAATAGAGCGTCTCTGCACCACTCGTACTCGATACCCGACGCCAGAGTCGTAGCCAGCTCGGGACCGAAGTAACGGCCCACGAGAGCGAGGGCAAGGTCGATGCCGCTGGTCACACCGCCGGCGGTGACCAGCTTGCCCTCGTCGACAACCCGCTTGTTCACGACCCGTACCCCGAGGGCGGCCAGGTCCTCCATGGCGTCCTTATGGGTGGTGGCTCGGCGGTCGTCGATGACACCGGCATGGGCGAGGAGCATGGCTCCGGTGCACACGCCGGCCATCACGGAGCCGGCTTGGGCGGCCTCGCCCAGCAGCGTCAGCCAGTGGCCGGCTCGCACTTCCTTCCACGCACCGACCTCGGAGCGGGCTACCCAGCCGCCACCAGGGACGATTACGACGTCGGCCTCTCCCGGCACAAAAATGGCGTCTGCGTCGAAGCGCAACCCGAACGACCCGGTCACTTGGCCCGCTTCACCACGCCCGCACAGCCGGGCCCTGGCGTTGGCGCCGAACGCCTCCGCGCGCCGCAATACCTCGAGCGGACCGACCACGTCGAGCTCGTCGACTCCGTCGAACACGACGATGTCGAACGAGACCTTGCGGTCCCTGGAGTAGGCCTCAGAGCCATTCATCTCTGCGTCAACGGCATCTTCGACAGCATCGAGGGCCAACGGTACCAGGGGCGATCAGCGCTGGCAGCGGTTACAGCAATAGGACAACCGGGGGCCGGCGCGCAGCCGCACAATGGGGCCGCCGCACCTAAGACAGACCGATCGGCCGTAAGCGCCGTGCTGTGATTGGTAGCTTCCCGGGCGCCCGTACAAGTCGCAGTATTGCTCGTCAGCCAGCGTGGAGCCCCTGGCCTCGATGGCCGCCGACAGGACTTGGTGGGCGGCGCTCACAAGCCGCCGCAACTGAGCCGGCTTCAACTTGCCCGCCGGGGTGACGGGCGAGACTCGTGCGTGCCAACAAATCTCGTCCGAGTAGATGTTGCCGATACCGGCAAGTGCCACCTGGTCGGCGAGCAAGGCTTTCACAGCCAGGCGCCTGCCGGCCGCCACAGAGGCGAGGTGCGCCGTCGTGACCTCGAGCGCGTCCGGGCCGAGATGGGACATGCCTGCCGGCAGCGGGTCGCGACCAGGCCAGGCGGCTGGTGCCAGCTTGGCCCTGTGACCACCAGAGGGAGCCAGGGCGGGCAACGAGAGCATCGAGGGCAGGAACATCTCCCCGAAAGTGCGGGGGTCTACGAACAGCAGCGGCCCTTGGCGGCGGAAATCGAATACGCAGTGCGTGTGCGCGGGGTGCATCTCCAGACCGTCCGCCGCCAGCAACTGGCCGCTCATGCGGAGGTGGACCACAAGGAGCTCGGGGCCCTCCCATTCCAGGATGAGGTACTTGCCGTGGCGGGCGGCGCCCGTGAGCCGGCGCCCGGCCAGGGTGCGCAGCGCCCCCACGTCGTGGCGGCGGACCGTGCGTGCACCGCTGACGACGAGCGTGGCTAGTTCGTCCCCCACGTACCGGGCGGCGATATCACGCCGCACCGTCTCGACTTCAGGGAGCTCCGGCATCCGTCCGACGGGCAGCTGACAGCCCAGGGGCGCCCTCAGTTAGGCGAGACGTCAACAGGTGGCACATCGGTGCCGGGATTGAGGACGAACCAGGCGTGGCGGGCCGCTTCCTGCTCCGCCTGCTTTTTGGAACGGCCCTCGCCTCGCCCGAGAGGGCGCCCCCCGACGTGGACCTCGGCGTAGAACACCTTGGAGTGGTCCGGCCCGCGGTCGCTCACCCGGTAGTTCGGCAGCTCGTCGAACGTTTGGGCGCAATGCTCCTGCAAGCGGGTCTTGTAGTCCTCTTCGCCCGGGCCCCGGGCAGCGTCACGAAGGCGCTCGCCCAGCAGCCGCATGATCATCTCCTCAGTGCGCTTATAGCCCGCATCGAGGTACATGGCGCCGATCACGGCTTCCATGGCGTCAGCCAGTATCGAGGGCTTGAACCGCCCGCCCGAGGAGTCCTCGCCCTTGCCGAGCAAGAGCGCGGGGCCAAGGCCCACCTCTCGCGCGGTACCCGCCAGGGCCACCGAGTTGACGACGGCCGCCCGGGCCTTTGCCAGCTCACCCTCGGGAAGATGCGGGTAGGAACGGTAGAGAAAGTCGGTCACGGCTAGACCGAGTACGGCGTCGCCCAAGAACTCCAGACGTTCGTTCGGCTCGTTGCCCGCATGCTCGGCACACCACGACCGGTGAGCCAGGGCTTGCAGGTACAGGCCGGCGTCGCGGACGTCCCAACCCAGTTGCGAGGCCAAGGCCGCACGAGCCGCCGGTTCTTCCCCCACCGGCTGGGGCTCCCCAGCCACAGGTTCAGGATGCGCTTTCGATCCTGCCCACCACGTA
>DASSZK010000319.1:0-14694 GCA_035702845.1 Acidimicrobiales bacterium | reverse complement strand
GTATGCCTGGTCTGGTGCTAATAACCGGGCGCCGTACAGGAGCTTGGCGGGACTTGTTTGCGTGCGTCCCCCCACCGACGGCGGGTGCTGTCATGTACTGAGCAGCTGTCCAGCCCTTGGTCTCGGCGACGCATTGCGGGCAGTATAGGTGGGGGCTGTTGCCGATTTGTTTCACTTCCCCCAGCACCGCCAGCCCCCGGCCGCCTCGTTGTACTGATGCAAGCACTGTCCTGACAATTACCTCGGTCCTGGGGCGCGCCAGAGGCGCCGCGACTGCCGTTCCCACGACAGCCTGGCGCCTCGGTCCGGTACCCGCCGGAGGCACTCGCGAGCCGGCGGACGATCGGCCCTGTTGCCCGTCCTAGGGCAACTGAGCCAGGTGGGGAGCCACCGTGTCGGCGAAGCTGTAGTTATTGGATGCATCCCAGTTGATCGACCACGTCATGGCCCCGCCGATTGCGGGCCACTTCGACGGCGGCACGAAACTGCCACAGTTGGTGCCGGCGGCCAAGCAGTCGAGAGCATTGTTGACCACACCCGGGCTCACGTAACCGCTCCCCGCTGCCGAGCTGCTCGCAGGCAACCCGAGGCCGATCTGGCTCGGCGAGAGACTGGTCTCCAACTGTATGCAGGCCAAAGCGGTGAGGAAGTTCTCGGTGCTCTCCCCGTACACATTGCCGTCGCACCCGTTCATCGTGCCCGAGTTGTAGTACTGCGTGTTCATGATCGTAAGTATGTTCTTGATGTCGAGGGCCAACGCCAGGTAGTCGCTACCAGTCGACTGCACGTCGACCGTCTGGGGGGCCATCGTGATGATGAGGCCTGGGCCGACATCCTGGCTCAGCTGGTCCAGTGCCTGGCTCATGTAGGTGGGGTTGACACCGTTTTCCAGGTCGATGTCGACGCCGTCAAAACCGTACTGCTGCATAAGCGAATAGACGCTGCTGGCAAACTCGCTCGCGCTCGTCGAGTCGCTCACGCTTATTGCACCGTTCTGGCCTCCCACCGACAGCACCACCTTCTGGCAACGTGAGTGCAGGGTGGCGATGTCGTTCGTGAACTGTTGCTGGGTGTAGCCACCAAGCGCAGATGACAGTCCCGAGTCGATACTGAACGCCACCTGACCTGGGGTGGACGTCGCCGTCCCAAAGGCCACGGCCACGATGTTGTACGAGGTCGGCACCTGCGCCAGGGTGAGCGGCACTGCGCCGTTGGTGAAGTCCTGCCAGTAACCCTCCAGTACGTGCGCGGGTAGTTTGCAACCACCGCCCAGCCCGGAGGTCGTAGTGGTCTGGGCCGTGGTGGTCGTAGTGGTCGACGTTGTCGTCGTGGGAGCGGTCGTAGTCGTCGCACCCGCCGTCGTAGTAGTCGCACCGCTTCCCGGTGGCCCGCTGAGGGACACGAGCCCCACATATCCGGCTGGTTCGCCGTACCATCCGTGCACATAAACGCTGACCTGCGTGGTAGAGGCCCCCGTTGTGAAGGTGGTGCTCAGCTGCTGGTAGCCGGACGTGCCCGGCGTCCACGTGCTCGAGCCGGGCGTGCCCGCACCCGTCTCACCCAGGTACAGATAGCTACCCTGCACCTCGGCCGAGAGCGTATAGCTCGAATTCGGCTGCACGCTCACAGCCTGGGAACACTGTGCGTCGTCACTCGATGTCGGCGACAACTCCAACGCATGTGAGCCGGTGTACACCGGTGCCGTCACAACGCTGGCCGTGCCGGCGTCGCATGCCCAACCAGAAAGGTTGCCGGTGGCAAAGCTCGGGTTTGCGATCAAGTTGCCGCCGTTGCCACCACCTCCCGTTGTGGTGGTCGTCGTGCCCCCGGTTGTCGTGGGCGGCGCGGTTGTCGTGGTCGGCGCGGTTGTCGTGGTCGGCGCGGTTGTCGTGGTGGCGCCACCGCCAGGACCGACGAGCGACACGAGGCCTACGTAGCCGGTTGGTTGTGCGTACCAGCCGTGGACGTACACGGTGACGTTGGTAGTCGAGGCTCCAGTGTTGAAAGTGGTCTGGATCTGTTGGTAACCCGACGTGGACGGTGTCCACGTGCTGGTACCAGTGAAGCCGGCGCCTGTGTCACCTAAGTACAGATAACTGCCGTCCACCTCCGCCGAGAGCGTATAGCTGGAGCTGGGCTGCACCGCTATGACCTGGGAACATTGCGCATCATCACTCGAGTTCGGGGACAGGGCCAGCGCGTACGAGCCCGTGTACACCGGCGAAGTAACCACCGACGCGGTCCCTGCGTCGCAGGTCCATCCTGAAAGATCGCCGGTAGCAAAGCTCGGATTGGTGACCAGGTTTGACTGGGCCGACGCGGCTTGTGCCAGGGCTGGCACCCCGGCTATGGCTGCCGCCATAGCCGCCGTGATGCCACCAATCAACGGGGCCCGTCGGCCTCGCTCTCGCCGGTCGAGACGTAGATGTTCCAATTTTCCTCCCTTACGGGCGCGCCTCAACGCCGCAAACGCCGAGCCCCCCTGGCGCAAGCCGCTCCCCTTTTTAGTCTACCCCTAGTCTTACAATTGGTCTAGACCATTTGTCAAGGCTCACCCCGGATGTCCGACCCGGCACTGCTCTGACGGGACAGCGAACACCGCACGCAATAACGGGTACCCGGGAGCGCGGCCAAACGCTCCGCCGGGATCGCAGCACCGCAGGACGTACAAGTGCCGTACACTCCAGACTCCAGGGCGTGAAGTGCCGCGTCGATTTCTTCGAGGCGTCGGCGCGTGTGGGAACCCAGTGCCGCGGTCCGTTCCCGCTCGTAGGCAATGGTCGCCCCTTCCGGGTCATGCTCGTCGTCACCGTTCGAACCCTCGGCACTTTCAACGATGGACCCGACATCCTCCTCCAGCGCTCGCAACCTCGCAATGACGCGCAAGCGCTCGTCCACGAGAGCCGCTCGCTGGTCCCGACCCTCCATGAGCACCAACATAGGGGTGGCAGGCCGCCACCCGGACGGGCCCGTAGGCTGGCGGCGACTGGCGGCGTGAGCGCTCCCCGGTCCGAGCCCCGAAGAACCCCTACGACACTGTTTTTACCGAGGGGCCTTCCCCGCTCCGGCACGCACTTCCTCGAAGATCGCGATCAGCTCCGAACCGTACATTTCGAGCTTCACGGGACCGATACCCGGCACCCTGGAAAGACCAACCTCATTAGTCGGCATCGCCGACGCAAGCGCGACCAATGTCCTGTCGTCGAATACGGTATAGGCCGGTTTCCCTGAAGCACGCGCCCTCTCGGACCGCCAAGCCCGTAGCCGTTTCTCGGCCTCTGGACCGGCGGCCGGGGAACTGTGGCCCGCTCGCGGCCCAGCACTCTTGGGGGGCTTTGGTCCTTGCCCAGGAGGGGACCGCCTGAGCGGTCGGGAACCTTTCACGTCTCCCGCCGGGCCCGCCACTCCGGCCTCCATCCCGGCACGGGGCTGCATCTCGGCACGGGCCTGCATCTCGGCGAGGAAAGGCGATGCAGGGTCGCCACTAACTACCGTGACGCTCTCGACGCAGCGGGTAATGGCGACATGGAACACCCGTCGCTCCTCTTCCTTGTCCCAAGCCAACCTGTGCGGCAACAAACCGGAAGTCGCGTGGTGTACAACGACATGGGGCCACTCGCGGCCTTTTACGGCGTGCACGGACGCAAGCGTGACGCCGCCTTCGTCGCTGGAAGTGCTCAGATGGTCTGCCAACCAGGCGCCGAAACGCTGCGGGCTCGGCTCCAGCTCGGCAAGTTCGCTCAACGCGGCGATGTCGTCCGAATGCGCCGCGATCGCCCCATGGCTCCATTCGTCGAGCGCGTTGGCGCTGGCGTCGAGCCCGCCGTCGCCAACTTGCGTCCTTACCACGGTAAGTACAGACGCCGTGGTGGCACTACGCCGGGCGGCGGCCTGGCGGATCCTCATGACGTCAGCCACCAGTTCGAGGACTTTTTGTGACTCCCTGCTACTGCCCTTATCCGCAAGCCAGTCGGCCAAATTGGTCAACCCCTCAACTGAACGGCGTTTGGCCACAAGGTCAAGAAGTGATTGGCTCAAGCCCCGTTTAGGCCGGCGCGCCGCCTCGCGCAGTGCCGCGCCCGGGAGCGAGCCGGCTGGAGCGGCGGCGACGGCGAGCCACGCAAGCGCGGCACGGACGCCCCCTCGCTTCAGGAAACGGTCGTCCATCGCTCGGTCTACCGGCACGCCTGATTGGCGAAGCAGTACCTGGACGGGCACCAACGAGGCGTTGACACGGGCAAGTACAGCTATGTGAGCGGGCTCCGCTCCGCCAGCCATCAGGCGCGATACGACCGCCGCAGTAGCGCGGGCCGGGCGCCCGGCCCCCCGCTCGAGGACCAGCCCACCCCCGCCGTCGGGCTTTGCGGGCCGGATCGCCTTCGCCACCCGCAGGGAATTGTGCGAGAGCAAGTTGCTCGCCGCTCGTACTACCGGCGCCGGGCAGCGGTAGTTCACTTCCAGGGAATGCGACGCCGAGCCCGGGAACCAACGGTCGAAGTCAACCAACCACTTCGGCGTAGCACCGGCATAACCGTAAATTGTCTGGTCGTCGTCGCCGACGGCGAACAGGGCCCCCGCCGGCCCCGACAGCAACCGCAACAGGAGCATGTGGGCCGGCGTCAGGTCCTGGAACTCGTCGACAAGGAGCACCCTGGCAAAACGCTGGCTGTGCCGGCGGAATTGTGGATCCGCGAGTAGCCTTTCGATGGCGGCCGTCACCTGCTCGTCAAAATCCGCAGCGTCGCGCTGCGCGAGCTCCGCCCGATAAGCGCGCGCCACCCGGTCCAGGTCGGAGACGTCACCGATCTCGTCCTCCACCTCGGCCGGGTCGGAGAGCGCAAGCCTCACCCGGCTCAGTGCCTCTATCCATGGCGCGGCGGGATCTGTCTCCGCCTTGCGCGGGAATTCGACCAGACCACCGAGGGTACGGCGGACCTCCGTCTCCTCGATAGTGCTGCGCCTACCGCACAGGCGCAGTGCGAGCGCGTTGAGAGTACGGGTGCGAAGTAAAGGTAAGTCGCCCAATCGCGAGCGCATCTCGTTTGCGGCCCGCACGTTGTACGCGACCAACGCGATCGACTCGTGCGGGAGGCGCCATCCAGCCAGCAACAGGCGCGCTCGCTCGGTGAGAACACGGGTCTTACCCGACCCCGCCGGCGCTATCACCCTCGCTCCGGCACCGGGCTCAGCCACCGCCGCCAACTGGTCGCCGGCAAGAGCCGACCCTGCCGGGGACGCGTCCCGCAGCGGCAGCAGCGAACGGTGTTCGATACTGAACCGGTGCACGACAGCCGTGGCGGCGCGGTCGCTCAAACGGGCGTCGAGCGGCCCTCCGTCGCAGATCGCCGGGGTGCCATCCTGAAGCACTACGTCTGCGCCGCCGGCTGCGCCCAGCGGTATATCGGCCCGAGCGCCCAGCGCCAGAGCCTCGTCGCGCCATCGGTAGCTCATAGTCCCGTCTCGGGCGTCCACCGAGTTGGCCCAGAGCGCATGGTGTAGGCGCTCCCCCAGCAGGTCAATGCCGACCTCCCACTCCCAGGGCTGCAGCCCGGTGATCGCCTCGTCCGGTGGCCGACGGCAGTCCTCCAACCCGGTGCCGGGCGCCAACTCGATCACCAGCGGTTCCCTGGCTCTCCATGCTGCGCAAAGCAGGTCGGCCGTGGTCACGTCCGTGGTCGCCACCTGCACGCGCTTACAACCGCCCCAAAGCTCGGGCGCGGCCTGACCCGGCGCCACGACGACCGAGCGCCCTAGGAGATGGGGGTCGAGCACCACCCCATTGTCGTCGGTGGCACTGACAAGAACCGGCACTGCCGGAACCGAGCCCGCAACCATGCCCACCGAGCTCTGCGCACAGCCCGTACCCGAAGCTCGGCCGGGGCTCTCAATGACGATAAGAGCCGGTGACGATAAGAGCCGGTGCCGATAAGAGCCGGTGCGCGCCCACCATGAGCAGCATGGGACTGTGCCGCCGGTACCCTCACGCCCCAGCGCAGCTTTCGGCGCCAGCCGCCCCCGGCGACTTCCCCGACCCGTACGTCGTCTTCACCGGCGAGCACTACCTGGCCTATGCCACCGGGTCAGGAGGGGACCACATACAGGTCCGGGTGAGCCAGGACCTGTTGAACTGGGCCAACCTCCCCGACGCACTGCCTCAGGTACCCGCCTGGTCGAGACCTGGGCGCACGTGGTCGCCGGCGGTGCACCAGGCCGGCGGTCAGTGGCTCCTGTGGTACGCCACCTTGGAACCGATCTCCGCACGCCAGGCCCTGTCTGTCGCAAAAGCGGGAGCACCGACGGGCCCTTTCCACGACACCAGCACCGAGCCCGCGGTCTTCCAGGCCGACCTGGGGGGCTCCATCGACCCGAGCGTGTTTGTGGACACCGACGGTCAGGCCTACTTGGTGTGGAAGGCGGATAGCAACGCGCTCGGGCGCCCCTCCACCTTGTGGGGCCAGCAGCTCGCTGGGGACGGGGCTCGGCTCTCAGGCGAGCCGGTTTTACTTCTCACTCACGACCGGCGTTGGGAGAGGCCCGTGATAGAGGCTCCATGCGTAACGCGCGACGGCGACGGCTACCTGTTGCTGTACTCGGCAGGCCGGTGGGCCAGCCCGGCCTACGCCGTGGGGTTCGCCCGCTCGGACCACCCTCTCGGGCCTTGGACCAAGATCACCAAGCGCGAGCCATGGCTCAGCTCAGGTGAGGTGGCAGCCGGTCCAGGAGGCCAGGAGACCTTCGTGGCGGAGGACGGGGCCCTGATGATGGTTTATCATGCGTGGTCCCCGGGCCTGACCAGTTATAAGGCCGGAGGCGCTCGGACCATGCGCCTTGGCCGTCTGCAGGTGGCGGGTGAGACGATCTGGTTGGTCCCAGGAGCTCCAACCGGCCACTAAACGCGCGCCGGCGGGGCTACGCCCTTACTCCCGCCCGCCTGTACCGTCGGCAGAGGGAAATCTCGGCTTCGCATGTCGATTCAGCCCCGGCTTTTCGTGGACATGATGGGCGCTCAGCAAGCCCCCCTAGAAAAGGAGCCCTCCACATGGCGCAGTACCTCGTCTCTGTCTGGCACGACGACCAGTACGAGGTGGACTTCTCCACCCCCCAAGCTCAGCGCCTCAGCGCTCAGGTCGGAGCCCTCAACGAAGAGCTCAAAAAAAGCGGTGCGTGGGTGTTCGCTGCCGGCCTGCACCCGGCTTCCTCAGCCACAGTCGTGAGGTCCTTGGCCGGAGACGTGTCGATGACTGACGGCCCGTACGCCGAGACCAAAGAGCAGATGGGCGGCTTCTGGATCATCGAAGTGCCCGACTTCGATACCGCCCTCGAATGGGCCGCCAAAGCGGCCGCCGCCTGCGAGGGCCCTGTCGAGGTCCGGCCCATCCAGGGATGAACGACCTGCTGGCGGAGGTCTTTCGCCGCGAAGCCGGCCCTTGCACGGCCACGCTGGTACGCGTCCTCGGCGACATCGATCTTGCCGAGGACGCAGTGGCCGAGGCGTTCGCCATCGCCGCCGCTCGCTGGCCGCAGACCGGGGTACCACCAAACCCAGGTGGCTGGATCACCACTACCGCCCGCAACAGAGCCGTCGACCGGCTTCGACGCGAGTCCACCCGGGACGAAAGGCACCTAGCCGCTCACCGGCTAAATACCGAAGACATGGAACCTGACCATAACCCCGAACTCGACAGGCTCGACGGACTCGTCGATGTTGTCACCGACGACCAGCTCCGGCTCATGTTCCTCTGCGCCCATCCCGCCCTCGGCGCCGACGCCCAGGTTGCACTCATCCTGCGGCTGCTCGCCGGACTAAGCACCGACCGTATCGCGAAAGCCTTTGTGCTACCCGAGGCGACGCTGGCCCAGCGGGTCGTTCGGGCCAAGCGAAAGCTTCACGACAATCACGCCTCATACCGCATCCCTCGCGCCGGCGAGCTACCTGACCGGCTTCAGAGCGTTTTGACCGCCATCTACCTCATCTATACCGAAGGGCACAGGAACGGCACAGACCTGGCCGCCCGTACCGCCTTCTTGTCGGCCGAGGCGATCAGGCTCGGCCGTACTCTCGTCGAGCTCATGCCCGACGAGCCGGAAGCTGTCGGCCTGCTCGCCCTGATGCTGCTTACCGAAGCCCGCCAGCCGAGCCGGATAGGTGCCGACGGCAAGCTTGTCCGCCTGGCGGACCAGGACCGCACCCTCTGGGACGCAGCCCTGATCAAAGAAGGTCACGCGCTCGTTCGCTCCTGCCTGCGCCGCAACCAGCCTGGGCCGTTCCAGATCCAAGCCGCGATCGCTGCGGTCCACGCCGACGCACCAAGCCCTGGCGCCACCGACTGGTCTCAGATCACCGCCCTATACGACCATCTCTACGCACTCCGGCCCAATGCCGTCGTCGCTCTCAACAGAGCGGTCGCCATTGCGGAGCTCCGGGGGCCGGCGGCAGGGCTCACCGCCCTGGCCGACATCCCCGAGGGCGCCCTCAAGGAGTACCAGCCCTACCACGCCACGCGTGCCGATCTCCTGGCGCGGTCAGGTCACCGAGAAGAAGCGATCACCGCCTACGACCGGACGATCGAGCTCACGACGACCCCGCCGGAGCTCGATTTCCTGACCCGGCAGCGGAACGCCCTTTTTTCGGCAGACTGAGACGATGGAAGTTCCAGCCAACGTCATCGGCCGGCGCATCCTGGTGATCGGCACGGCCGGGGCCAGAAAGACCACCTTCGCCACAGCGCTCTCCAGCCGGAGAGGGCTTCCAGTGGTTCATCTCGACCTCCACTATTGGCGGCCAGGCTGGGTGAGGCCGTCAGAGGACGAGTGGCGGGAGCAGCAGCAAAATCTACTGAGCGGCGATGCCTGGATCGCCGAGGGCAACTACCTCGGGACCCTCGACCTGCGGCTCGAGCGGGCGCAGGATGTAATCCTCCTTGAGGCTCCGTGGGTGACATGCGCGCGTCGAGCATTCCTGCGCGGGATAAAGCGACCCGCCGGTTGGCGGCCCCCGGCCGGCTGTGATGACCTGATAAGCCGTCGGCTGCGTGATGAGTGGGGGTTGGTCATTGCGATCTGTCGCGACCGGGGCGCTGAGATGGAACGGGCACGCGCGATCGTTGCGGAAGGCAAGCATGAAGCGGTGTTGCACGTGCTTGGCTCGAACGAGGCCACCGGCAAATTTCTCGCTCATTTGCAGAGTACGACCTTGGCCGATGAGGGATGACCAGGGGACACCTGGCGACATCATTAGGGATCAAGCGAGGCGATCCCTGATGGCAACGGCCGGCCTGAGCCACGAGACTGGGTTCATGCACCTTGGACAACGCGGAGCAAGGCTCTGCACAACGAACCGAGCGGGCCGTGTGTGACAACGACACCGACACCCGTTTTGAGGCCGCATTACGACTGGCCGAAATCGACCCAGCGCTTGGCGCCCAGACTTTGAGCAGCATCGCCGCCAACGAGGAGTTCGACCCGGACACCTGCTCCGAAGCGCTCCACAATCTGGCCGGAACCGGTCCGGAGCCACCAGAGACCCTGCGTGGTCACGCATTCTTGGTACCCCAGCCACCCCGGCCACCCCGGCCACCCCGGCCACCGGGACGACCGGCGCCACACTAGAGACGGTGCGTTACCTTGCTACGCTAACTTAGTCTGCTAAGTTATGTGACGTGCCCAAGGGACTGAGTTACGAACTATTCAAGCTGAGCGCTCGGCTCGAGCGCGCGGCGGACGAGATGCTCCGCGGCGAGCACGGGATCTCGTACGCGAGGTTCCTCGCCCTTCTAGCCGTCAAGGAGACGAAAGGCAGCCAACGCGACGTCGCACGCTGGCTGCGCCAGACAGAGCCGTCCACGAGCCGGATGGTGGGCCTCCTCGCCGACGATGGGCTATTGGAGGTGATGAGGTCGGAAGGTGGCGGCAACCGGCGAGCGCTGCACTTGACCGCTCGAGGAGCCAAGCTGGTGGAGCGGTGCGGACAACTCTTAGAGGGCCGATTCGAGGAACTGGTCCGTCGCAGCGGCGTGCCGTACGAGACGTACGAGCGCCACACCCGCAGACTGCTTGCCCAGCTCGACGCCGAACAAGGCGCCGAAACCGTCGCTCAGGCGCGACGATAATGCCGGACGAGGCACACAACACCCGGACCAGCACCGTCCACTCGGAGGATGGGACGACGATCGCATACCACTCCCTGGGTCGCGGCCCGGGGCTGGTGCTCGTCGGCGGAGTGCTTTGCGAAGGGTCCGACTACATGGCGCTCGCGAGCGCCTTGACGGGCACTTACGAGGTGCACGTCGTCGAGCGCAGAGGAAGGCCGGGTAGCGGCCCCCAGCAACAGGGTCACAGTATCGAGGACGAGTGTGCCGACCTGGCCGCCGTCGCCGCTGCTACCAATTCGGCGGCCGTCTTCGGGCACAGCTTTGGCGGCCTGGTCGCGCTCGAGACAGCCAGACGTCGGCCGATTTTCGACGAAGTTTTCGTCTACGAGCCCGGCGTACCGGTCCGCGGGCAGCTCCGCTCGCACTGGTTCGACGACTATGAACGTCTACTCCAGCAGAGCGACCGACGAGGGGCGTTCGCTCATATGGTGAAGAGCGCCGGTTTCGCGCCCGGCCCCGTCGCCATCATGCCGGCGTGGTACCTACGGCTGGTCCTGCGGGTCGTCATCAGGGGCGAGAAGTGGGAGAAAATGGACCGGCTACTCGAGGCCAACCTCGTCGAGCACCGGCTCCAGTCCGGCCTCGACGCGCCAAGTCCCGAGCGTTTTTCTTCCATCAACGCCCGGACCGTCCTACTCGGCGGCTCCAAAAGCCCCGACAGCATCAGCGGCCCGCTCCTCCACGAGATCGCCGCTGCGATCCCCTCATCCGAAGTCGCGGTACTTCCAGGGCTCGGGCACCTTGCCCCCCAGGACCAGCCGGACCAAGTCGCCGCAGCTGTCCTCGCTCATCGAGGGGTGTCCTAGTTTGGGCCCCTGGTCCGTGAAGACGTAGCGGCTTCGAGGTGGCCCTCCTGCAAGGGCAGCTCAGAAACGGGGCAACAAACGGCAACTCGGCGCCCAACGCGCTGCGCACACCCAGCGCCACAGGAGCCGTGGCACTAAGCTCACGCCGGGTAAGCCATCAGTACTGTCTCCGGGCCATTGGGTGTCTGTCGTGTTGCGTCAGCCAAACCGATATAGTCGTCGCACACAACTGGCGATATACCGGGAGCATCATCGACATCCTTGCCAGTGCGGATGTCGAGCACCACGTTTCCCCAGTTGGTAGAGCCGTACACCATCCCGCGCCACGCAAAAGTCACGTTCGGGGCAACCCGATTGTGGGCACTGTCAGGCAGCCCCCATAAGAGAGCCCCGGTCGCCGCGTCCACGGCAAAGGCGGCACTAGAACCGCTAGTGTTCCCACAGGCGTCTGTCCTGTCGCCATCGAAGAAACACTGCCAGGTGTCTGTCGTTGTCCCAGGCTTTGCCAGCACTAAGGGTTTCCCTGAAAGCATAGGCACGTACTCGAAAAGACCTCCGCCAGTGGCATAATCATTGCCTTCAACGAGTACCGCTCCCTTGCCGCTCGGGAAGACGGTTGCCTCCATCATGGGTTCGTCGTCTTTCCACCTAAGTTTCCCAGTCAGCCGGTCTCGCGCCTCGATGACATACGGGTCAGCCATGTTGACGGGCACCGCGGAACCCACAACAACGGCTCCATTACCAGCGGCTGGAATAAACGATGTAGCAGTCCAAAGGATCCGATGTCTTTGCATGTCAACCTCAACGGCAATATCGCCATCGGCTTGCTCGAGTTGTTCGCCGGATTGACCCGAGTCACCTATCAAGAGGGTGACGTACCGGTTCGTAGCCTCAACGATCCGAAGTCCCCCCAGGGCGTCCTGGTTGGGCGTAGGTACTGTGAAGTCAGCCTCCAGGCGGTCACCTGCCGCGTTGACTTCTTGTAATTCGATCTCGCACAAGGGCGCGGTGGTGCCGACGCCGCGCGTATGTACGATATATCCAGCAACTACCGATTTGTCCCCGGTGTTGCTGACATAGGGCGTAGCAGGCCAGTTGCCAGGGACAAGCTCTCTGCGCGGTACCCAAAGATGGACAGTTTTACCGGTGAGGCCATCCACCGCTTCTAGACCTGCCCCCGTCGCGACAAACACGGTGGTCCCGACGAGAGCCACGGGGTCCGGGTTGAATGAGCTGAAGTCCGAGCTTCCCGGTATTACAACCCCATGTCTGACGTTGAACGCGTGAGGTGGGCGGGGAGACGTACGAAATGCAAGCTGGTCACCGACTGGGTCAGCCTTCACGAACTGGGGGCGCGATGGGTACGCACCTCCGACGCACGCCAGCAGGGCTAGCACCGCGAAACAACACTTCAGTGGGACATTCTTGTCGGACAACCCGGTCCTCCTCCACTTCCTCGAACCCATTACGCCGGACAACGCAACCCGTTCCCGTTACAGGGTCGCCCTATCATAACGGTCGTTGGCAGCAGGGCACAGCCCCGGGCAGGGAATAAACGGAGAGCATTTACCCCACATTGCCCTTCACCTTGACTGATCGGAAACCTCCGCATAGCCTTATACGTTCGTTCAACGGAGAACCTCCGCTTCGGTGAGGGCTCATCCCTGGTCCCGCTGGTGTTACGCCCGAGCCAGGGAGCGTTCGATGGGCCAACGCCAAGCGGTCAGCAAGAAGCTGGCCCTCGCGTACGGATGTCGGACTAGAGCACTACGCAAGGCAGCGACGGGTTACCCCGAGAGCCTCGACAACGGGATCGTAGAGCGAGCCGGGGGGGCACTTACGACTACTCGCTCCCCCCACTTGGATAGCAAGACGGTCCGCTCGCCCTGTCCTGGTGCCGTCGTCATCTCGCGCACAGGCAGCGTGGGCGCCGCAGCCGAGATCGTGAGCGTGCTCACCAATTCCGGTTGAGAGCTGGTCGCCTTGGCGTGCCATTTGAGCGTATAGACCTTTTGCCCTGAGCCCGTGGGCGCGTAGAGGTCCGTGCCCCTGACCGGTGGCAACACGCTGGATACGGATGAAATCGTCATCGCTCCTGCAAGGGCTTTGTACTGCCGGGATCCGGCCTTCACAGCCACCCAGTGCCTGCCGACTTTCATCGCCTGTGCAGCCGTCATCCCGAATACCGTTTCCAGACCGGGCTTGTTCCCGGATATGTAGCCGTAATGCGGCGTCACCCTGATCGCGACCTTGCCAGTGCCCTCGGAGATCCATTCCGCCCCGCTGTTCTTGCCCAAGTCAGCCCACAAATGTTCAGCAGCGGGCGTTGAACGGGACCTCGATGTCAAAACCAGGTGAACGCTGACCTGTTCGGCGAGTGCCGCCTTTGCGGCAGCAAGCACGGAACTCGTCGTTCGCGCTGCCGTCGCGCCTGCTGAAGCCGAGAACAACACCAGCGACGACAACACGACCGCCGAAGCACCAACCAGGCGAGATGGACGAAAGAGAACAGACGACCGAAAGAGAACAGACGACCCCATCGTCGTAGCCTACTCCCCCCGGTCCATCACGCCTGCCGACCTCCGTGGGCTGGATGACCCGTCCCGTGTGGGGGCCCGCAGGATAACCCCGCCATGCTTCGAGCCAGCTGCGACATCGACTTGACCGTTGACCACGTAGCGGCGTACGGCGTTGTCACTAATGTGTCGGGATGAGTTACCTAGCGTTGGCGCGCCGCTCGGCTTGCCGTCGCGGGAGCTGCTACCACGCGTTACGCGGGCCTCTTGCGCTGGCGGGTGTGGCCCTTTCCGTCCTGTCACTGCTCTTCGGTGTCGCTCCGAGCGTGGGTGCGTCAGCTTCTAGCACCAACGCCGTAGCCGAAGGCCCACGACACGTCACCTTCGTGAACCACCTGGACGAAACTATCTGGGTTGCCGCGTCCCCCGGCAACCCGCCGGACCAATTGTCGGTCACAGGTTGGCTCCTGGCCGCCGGGCAAACCCTCACCGTAACCGTGCCCAACCATTGGAACGGGCGGTTCTGGGGGCGCACAGGGTGCCATTTCGACGCCGCCGGGCGCGGGGGGTGCCAGACGGGCGATTGCAGCGGCCGGTTCATGTGCAAGGGCTTTGGCGCCATCCCTGCCACGCTGGCCGAATATGACCTGGACGCCTGGGACCACCTGGACTTTTATGACGTGAGCATGGTGGACGGTTCCAACCTCCCGGTGTACATAAACCAGTCGGGTGGCCGGGGTGAGGACCCGATAAGCCCTGATGGGTGCATCCCGGAGGGTTGTACGAAGGCGGTCGTGTGCCCCACGGTGCTGCAGGTAAAGGTAGCCGGCAAGGCCGTGGCCTGCATCTCGGCATGTGCGCGCTTTGGTACCGACCAGTACTGCTGCCGAGGCAAATGGGCGCCTCGCTCCGTGTGCGACCCGGCCCGGTGGCCTGTGGATTACGCCGCCGTGTTCAAGAGGGCGGAACCCTATGCCTATTCCTACGTGTACGACGACGCTACGAGCGTCTACACCTGTTCCGGCCGTTGCGACTACCGCATCACTTTCGGGCTCAGTCCGCCGGGGGCGCGGCCGCCTCGGGCAAAGAGCAGGGCGTAAGCGTCAAGCAACATGTCGAGCGGGCTCGTGTTCACCGATGCCCCGGCGGCAATGGCCGCTCCGCCAGACTAGGCGCCGAGGGTGCCCGCGAGGCGGCTTGCCGCTGCCGGACCAGTACCAC
>DASSZK010000244.1:0-8294 GCA_035702845.1 Acidimicrobiales bacterium | reverse complement strand
TCGTGCCCCACTCACGGCTTTATCAATTGCGGCCTGGTCACGACCAGTAAGTACTCCCATCCTTTGGGTATACCTGTCGCCGTAGCGGGGCTGGTGTGGTCCCTTGGGATGCTGGTGATCTGCAGCCCATGGGCTTACCGGGCTACGTCGCCGTGGTGGGGCCGCCTGCGCATCGCCGGTGTCATCGCCGGCGTCCTCAGCGTCTTTTACCTCCTGTGGGCAGAGCTCATAAAGCTCCATCATCTGTGCGAGTACTGCACGGGGGTACACGTGCTCACGCTCGTGCTCTTCTTCGTGGTCCTGGCCGGCGCGGCCATGGCTGCCCCTGCTGGGCCGGTAGCCGACGACGACTGATCCCGCCGCGCTGTTCAGCGCCCTTCGCACTTATTTTGACCGGCAGGGCTGGCGTTACGAGATCTTGGAAGGCGCCCATGTCCTTCGCAGCCACTTCCATGCCGACGCGGGCGACTGGGTGACGTTCGCGCACGTACGTGACGAGCCGCGCCAAGTCGTCGTCTACTCCGTCGCAGACGAGCGCTGCCCGGCTGACCGCCGCAGTGCCATGGCTGAGCTCGTTACGCGGGCCAATTTCGGTCTTGTGCTCGGCAACCTCGAGCTCGACTTCTCGGACGGGGAGGTGCGGGCAAAGACCAGCCTGGGTTTGGGCGGTTCGCATCTCGACGACCAGAGCTTGGCCGAGCTCGTCGAGGGCCTGGTGGAGGCCAACCTGCGCGTCTTTCACCGTTACATGCCCGGAGTTGTCGCTGTTATAGCGGGCGCGAGCCCGGCCGCTCAGGTCGCTGCCATCGACGGCTGACCCTTGCCAATCGTGCCCTTGCCAATCATGGTTGGCCACGGCGCCGGCCCACCCTTCCCCGTCCCGTCTGGGGTGCCGTTATGGCGTGATGGCGAGCACGGCCGCCTCCCATGGCCCTAAACGCAACTCGCCTTCGAAGTCGCCAGTGCTTGCCTGCAAGTCGTAAGTGCTTGCCTGGGTCCGCAGCAGTAGGCGACTGGCGCCAGGCACCTCGTAGGTGGCGTTTACGTCATGGAGGTTGAGCACACTGAGCGCGTTGCCCACGCGGTAGGCCCATAAATTGTCATCGAGGTGCAGGTGCTCCAGAGCGCTGACGGCCCCGATCAGGCCTTGGCGGCGCAGCTGCGAAAGTTGCCGCCAAAGGCTGAGAACCGAGGCAGGGCCCGCTCTTTGGGTCGCCACGTTGGTCGAGGAGTAGTCGCCCAGCGGTAACCATGGCTCTGTCCCGGGCGTGGTGAAACCGGCGTTAGCGTCGTTGGACCATTGCATGGGGGTGCGGCAACGGTCGCGGCTGGGCCTGTTAGGCTGGGCGATGCTCATCTCGTCGCGCTGGCGCCCGGGGGGCACCTCGACGTCGGTCATCCCGAGCTCGTCGCCGTAATAAAGCACCAGGGTGCCAGGCAGTGTCGCCAGCATGACCAGTGCCGCTTTGGTCGCTCGGTCGTCGTTCCCGCACCAGCGGCTGGGGAACCGCCCGACGTCGTGGTTTGAAGCCGTCCAAACTGCGGTGGCGCCTGGCGGCAGCGCGGCCAATGTTCCCTCAACGATCTCTGACAAGTCCCGGGCCCTGAAAGGGGACATCACGAAGGTGAAATTGAACGCCATATGCAGCTCGGGAGCCGTGCGCCCGTAAAAGTCGCCGAACTTTTGGATGTCGAACTCCCATGTTTCGCCGAGCAGGGCCCGCTGGGGGGAGTAACCGTCGGCGATCTGGCGCCAGCGCCGGTAGAGGCCGTGGACCTCGGGGCGGTGCGAGCTGTAGACCTGTTTGCGCCGGCGCGCCTGGACGGCAGGGTGGTCGTCGGGGCCGGGAGCCGGGTCGTCGCGAAGCTGTGCGTCCTTGTAGAGCCCGTGGGCCACATCTATGCGGAAGCCCGCTATCCCCCGGCCCAACCAGAAGTTCAAGATGTGCTCGAACTCGGAGTGGACCCGGTCGTCCCACCAGTTGAGGTCGGGCTGGGTCGGCAGGAAATTATGCAGGTAGTACTGGTTGCTGGCCTCGTCGAGCGTCCATGCCTCCTTGCCGGTGGCGTCGACCCAGTTGTTGGGCGGTCCTCCGTCCCTTGGCGCTGCCCACACGTAGTAGTCCCTGTGGGGGCTGTCTTCTGCGGAGCGGGCGTCGAGGAACCATGGGTGCTGGTCCGAGCTGTGGTTGGGCACCATGTCCAACATGACGGCTATGTCGCGCTGTCTCGCCTCGCTTACCAGGCGGTCCAGGTCGTCAAGCGTCCCGAGCTCGGGGTGCACGCCGAAGTAGTCGGAAACGTCGTAGCCGTAGTCAGTGTTCGGCGACGGCATGGTCGGCGAGAGCCAGATGGCGTCGACGCCGGTCCACTGCAAGTAGTCGAGGCCCTCTATGACACCAGGGAGGTCGCCGATCCCGTCGCCATTGGAGTCGCGCCAACTGCGCACGTAGATCTGGTAGATGGTGGCACCGCTCCACCACGGTTCTCTCGGGCACGGTTCTCTCGGGCACGGTTCTCTCGAGCACGGTTCTCTCGAGCACGGTTCTGTTGAATCCATGCCGCCAGTTTTGGTGCTGTGCCGCAACTAGCTGCGGCAGGGATGCCGCCGGGGCTTGCTCAGCCCTGTGCCTGCTCAGCCCTGTGCCTGGTCGCCCTTGGGGCCGGTCGCCCTGGGTGTGATGTAGGCGGCAAGCTCCGCCTGGTACTCGGGGAAGAAGCGGCTAATGACGTCCAAGGCGAACCGCGGCAACACGGAGCTGGCCGGCTCTCTGTCCAGCAAGAACATAAAAGACGCCCTGACCAGCTCCTCGGAAGGCACGGCGCCCAAGCCCAACTTCTCGGCGAAGCCGCTAGGCACCGAAACGGTGTGCGTGGTCTCGGACTTAGGGCCCCGGACCCGTACGGCGAAGGCGCCGTCAGACTGCCGGGCGACTAGAACCGTGGGAGGGCGAGGCACCCCGACCACGCTACCGGCGCTGTGTGCTTGCTCCTTATCTACGCCGCATCCCCGGGGGGCAGGCCGTTGCGGTAGTAAAGGAGAATGGAGACCAAAGAGCTGCGGCTCGACACGTCCAGGCAGGCGCTGACCGACATCACCGCCGACGTCGAGAAGTTTTGTACCGGACGGGGCGACGGGCTGTGCTCGGTGTTCGTCCCCCATGCGACTGCGGGACTGGCGCTCATGGAGACGGGGTCGGGTTCAGAGACCGACCTGGTGGACGCTCTCGCCGCCATCCTGCCCAAGGACGACCGTTACCGCCATCGCCACGGTTCGCCCGGGCATGGAGCCGACCACCTGCTGCCGGCGTTCGTGTCGCCCTCGCTCGTGCTGCCTGTCAGCGGGGGCAGGCCGGTGCTGGGGACGTGGCAGAGCGTCGTGCTGGTCGACACGAACGCCGACAATGCGCACCGGCGCGTCCTGCTCAGTTTCCTTGCGGGCTGAGCAGGACTGCCGTGCCTAGGGCTTAGCGCCCGTCGGGCATGCGCTGCCCGCCCACGACCTCTCCGGTCGATGGGTCTAGGAAGAGCCGACCCGCGCCCGGGTGTGAGAAGTCGAACATGTTGTCGATGGTCCCCTCCGTGTCCGCAGCCGCGTTGCCGAGCGACTTGCCACCGAGCCAGTTCTCCTCGATGAAACCGACTATCGAGCTCTGGGTGCTGAAGGTGTTGTCCACGAAGTTGCTCTTGGCATAGGGGGAGATGACGAGCAGCGGCAAGCGGGGCCCGACGCCGCAGCGAGCCTGCTCTGGGTTGCTCGCAGCACCGGGTACCTCGGCTGCGCTGAAGCCGCACGTGCCATTGCCCGTCAGGGCGTCGAGGCTGGTCTGGGACTGCGCGACGATCGGGCCCATCTGGTGGTCGTACCAGCCGTCACTGTCGTCCCAGTTGATCACCACGGCTGTGCTGCGCCAACTCGGCAGCGACTCCAGGTGGTTGATGGTGGTGGCCAGGAAAGTCTGCTCGTCGAGGGGATCCGAGTACCCGGCATGCCCGTCCTGGTACCCAGCGGCCTTCAAGAACGACACGGCTGGCATATTGCCGGAGTCGGCTGCAGCCCAGAAATCCGACAGGTCGTACTGGTGGTTCGCCTGGTCCTGGTGGCCGATCATGGCGACCGAGGTAGGGGGCAGGTGCTCCGGGTTAGCCGTTGCGGCGTAGTACTGGAACGGCTCGTGATGGGGGATGTAGTCGTCGATCGTCGCACCGCCGATGTTTTGGTGCGTGCTCGTGCAGACCTTGCTCAGGTCGTCCGTTGCCGGTTGGCCGGGCACGTACCCTGGAGCGGCGAAGCCTCCCTGGAACCATCCCCAGGTGACCCCTGCGCTGTCCAAGGCTGTACCGATGTTCGGCCCACCCATGGCAATGTCCTTGGAGGGGTCATAGGTACCGCCGGTCATGGCGCCGTTCGAGCACACGTCATAGAGCGGGTCGGCATCGCTGTAATCGGTCCCCGGGCCCGCGGCCACAGGCGCGCCGGGAGTGGCCTCAGACTGCGTGGGGGCGGCGCCGGTGCAGGGCGTCGAGTTGTAAACCGCCCAGCTTGGGCCGCACAAGGCGCCGTATGTCTGGGCAGACGTGACGTTGAGAGCGCCAGGGGTGGAAGGGCCGAAGTTCGTCCCGTAAGAGTTGTCGCTCAGGGCGAAGTGTTGGGCGTATTCCCAAAGCCCTGTCACCGTGTTGCCGTCGTAATAGTCCATGACGGCGTAATTCGCGGGCCCGGTCGTTGCCTGGGCCCCCAGGCACTGCGCCAGTGTCAGCCCGTGGCCGGTGTCCTGGACGAACTGGTCCATCAGCCCGTGGTCGAAGGCCTTCTGTTCGCTGGTGTAACCGTGGTCCTGGTCGCAGGTAAGCGCCTGGGACCGGTCGAGGCGCTGAGGGTTGGAGAGGTTGGGGTTGGCGCTCAGCAGGGTGTTGGAAAGCCCGTTGACCGTTGGTGTGCCGGTAAGCGCCTGGAAGGCCGGCTCGCCCGGGGGGTTGGCCGCGGTGGGATAGGTCCCGAAGTAGTGGTCGAACGAGACGTTCTCGTCGAAGATGACGACCAGGTGCTTGATGGGGTACTTGGTTGGGGCCCCATCGGTCTGGCTGGGCCCCGAGCCCCACGGGTCACGGCCGATGGGGGCAGCCACGATCGGGCTTTCCCCGAAGGTGATGCTGCGATGGGCTGGCGCCGTAGCGCTGACGATCGGGCTACCGGCTGCCAGCGCCGGCCCGGCAAGTGCCGCCACCAAGGCGGCACCCGCTCCGGCAGCGCCAGCCACCAAAGCCCATCCGCGTCTTTGTGTCCTAAGCATGGAGATCCTCCTGTTCGCGTCGGCGAAATGCGACTAAGGGACTGCGCCCTACGAAGGAAAAACTGCCACGCTCTGTTGTACGCCAGGCAAACGCTGGTTATCGGCAGAGTGGCGGCGGGGTAAAATTGCTCAGCTTTTGGCGGGCGAACAGCGTTGGTACGGCTATTCGCCGTGCGCCGTCAGCGCCGGCTGCGGCGGGCCTGGAGAGCCGAACCAGCCAGTAGCACCACGACGAGGCCCGGGAACACCACGACGGCCGCAGAGTTGAGCGAGGCCGCTCTGACCAACAGCAGCACTATGCCGACGATCACCAGCACTCCGACAAAGAACTCAGGCGTGTCGCCTACGAGGAAGTCCCACCAGAACATGGCGAAAGCTTTGGCCATGCGCACCGGCAACGAGGGGGCGGTGGGGTCTTGATCAAGCGGCACTACGCGCCTCCTCGGCCAGTGAACGGTTGGTGGGGCGGGCGAGCTGCACGATCAACCAAGTCAGTACGGCATAAACACCTACGAGCACCGGGATGGCAAGGTCGCTTCCCGGCCACTTTATGCCCAGGCCCTCGCCCCCCCAGAACGTGCCAAAGGACACCAGCATGAGGCCGACGACGGTCTTCATTGCGTTTTCAGGGACCCAAGACAAGTGCCGGGCCACGATGAAGCCGACCACCGTCACAAGGAGGATGGCAGCTCCGGCCGCGGCGCTGGCTACTGCGAGGTCGTGCGCTCCGCCGCCCAGGCCGAGCACGATAATGGCGACTTCGAGGCCTTCGAGGAAAGTGCCTTTGAAGGCTACGACGAACGCCTGGGTGTCGCGCCCTTTCGTGTTGACCGTGGCCCCCGCGGTGGAAAGTGCCTTGACCTGCTTGTCGAATATCAGATCCTCGTCGTGCTTGGCCTTGAGGCCTACGGCTCGCAGGACCGCCTTACGCAGCCACTGCAAGCCAAAGATCAACAGCATGACGCCGACAACCGCTCTTAGTACAGCGATGGGTACGAGGTAGACAAGCGTCGGCCCGAGCGCCCCGATTATGACAACAAGTACACCTATACCGGCAGCGGTGCCTTCCAGAGCCGAGCGCCAGCCGCGAGATATGCCCGCGGCAACGATGATGGTCAGGGCCTCGACGCTTTCGACCAGGCTGGCCAGGAAAACGGCGACCATCAGGGCCACAGTGGAGGTATGCATCGTTACAACCTACCTTGTGAGGTCGAAGACTTCGGGAGAGGGGGCCGGTCCGGCGCCCGCGAGGTGGTGTGCGGGCTGCTCTGAGAGCGGTACCGGCCTGCGAGCGGGCTCGCGCCCGAGGCTCGCCGACGACCCCGCGCCGGGCGCCGCCTCGGAGCTTGGGGGGCCGTCGTCGGCTGCGGCCGGCAGGACAAGGCACCCCTCGGGTGAAAGGCGGATGCCGACGTTGCCGTTGCGTGCCCAGCGGTGCTCGCAAAAGACCTTCGTCATGAGCACTCCGCCGGCCGTCCACAGTGCGTGCTCGTACCCCCGCCCGGCGAACGCGACGTCGCGGACCACCGCATCGAAGTGCCCCTGGCCCGGGGGCACCAGGTGAACGGCAGAGGGCCGGACGAAGAGCCGAGTGCTTGCAGTGGGCGGTACCGGGCGTGCCAGGGTCGCCCGCACGGCCCGGTCGTGGCCGGGGATGCGAACTTCGACCACCTCGCTCCCGTCTGCGCTGGGCTCCACGATGTTCGCAGCTGATTCCGCACATATACCCGTGAAGCGGGCGACAAAGGCGCTCGCTGGCCGGTGATAGAGCTCCTCGGGAGTGCCGAACTGCACCAGGCGACCGTCGCGAAGGACGCCGACCTTGTCTGCCAAGGAGAACGCCTCGGACTGGTCGTGCGTTATATAAACAGAAGTAGCGCCGCCTTCGCGGGCCAGCGTAGAGATGGCGAGGCGCAGTTGTTCGCGCATGTCCGCGTCCAGGTTTGACAGCGGCTCGTCAAAAAGTACCAGGCCGACGTTTCCTACCAGCGCACGCGCTAGGGCGACACGCTGCTGTTCGCCGCCCGACAGTTCGTTGGGGTAGCGCTCGGAGAGGTGGCCCAGGCCTACTCTCTCGAGCATGGCACGAGCGAGCACCCGGGCGTGACCGGAGTCAACCTTTGCCTGGCGCAGCGGGAACAGGACGTTTTTCATGGCCGTCATGTGCGGCCATAGGGCGTAGTCCTGGAAGACCATCGCCAATTTGCGTTTTTCGGGGGGTAGGTGCAGGCCGGGGGAGGCCACATGGGCCCCGTCGATGTCGATGTTGCCGTCGCTCAGGCGCTCGATGCCGGCCAGGCACCGCAGCAGCGTCGTCTTGCCCGAGCCCGACGGCCCGAGAAGTACCAGGAATGTACCCGGGTCGATGTGCAGGTGCACACCGGCCAAAGCTGCCTTGGGGCCGAAGTGCTTGGTTGCCCCCTCGATATCGAGGCGTGCCCCCTGCGCCGTAGTTGTGCCGCTAAGTAGGTCAGTCATTGTTACGCACGCCTCCAACGTGACGCCAGCCCTTCGGGGCCAGTAAGCGGAACCCGCCGAGCACGGTCCCGATGACTACGAAGACAGCCAAGACCGCCACGACGATCATCGCCGTGCCGATGTCGTAGTGGTAGTTCCCCAAGTAGTTGTTTATAGCGACCGATACCGGTTCTTCGCCCGGGGGGTACAGCAGTTGAGAGATCGGCAGCTCGAAGAAGGTTTTTGCGAAAGTCAGCAACCAAGCGAAAATCAGCACCTTGGAGACCAAAGGCAGGTAGGCGGAGCGCCACGCCCCAAAGAGCCTGGCTCCATGCACCCTCGCCGCTTCGAGCAGGCTGCCGTGCACCTGGGCGACGGGGCCCATCATCAGGCGAGACTGCGTTGGCAGGGAGGTCGCCAGGTAGCCCATGACCAATAAGGGAAGAGTCTCGTAGAGATCGAGGCCAAGGCGCCCCGCCACGGGGAGGTTGAAGGCGAAGATGTAGCCGGCCCCGAGCACTATCCCTGGCAAAGCTATCGATC
>DASSZK010000174.1:0-6627 GCA_035702845.1 Acidimicrobiales bacterium | reverse complement strand
AGGGCGGACGACCCTGGCCGCCCCCCACCAGACGAGAGCCGCGACCGACAAAGAAAAGGCGCTCACATACACCGCCATACCGGCGCCGGTTTCAGGCATGGCCCCGTCCCTTGAACACCCGGCGGTCAGGGCGCACCGGTCGCGCCAGACGCAAGCACGTCCCCAATCCAAGCGTCGACAGGCACGCCCCAATGGCGACCAACAAAAAGCCCCCAGGGGTCGAAAAGTACGACCGGTAGGTGACATTAGTCAGGCAAAGAAATGCAAGGAGCATGTAGGGCACCACGAAGCAGCCCCAAGTGGCCAGTCGCGACTGAGATTGCGCCGTCCGAGCTCGCTCCGCCAGCTGTAGATCGGCGGTGATCTGCGACCCTATGTCAGCCAACGCCCGCAGAGCCGTACCCGTACCCTCGTCGACGGCGCCGCGTAGGGCAATCAACACGGGGTCGGCCACAGGGTCGCCCAACTCAGCCCGTAGTATCTCCAATGCTTGCTTGTCCCCGACGCGCCCGGATAGCCGGGCATAGCGCGAGAAGGCCGGCCGCAAGGGCTGAGGCCCGTTCCGGCCCAGCTCTTCGAGACCTTCGTGCAGGGTCGCGATCCCCGATCCAAGGACACCCACCAGGTAGCGAACGGCATCCGGCCAGGCGCCAGCCATCTGGACCTGAAGCCGTGACCGCCTCGCGGCCCAGTACCCCACTGGCATCCCAGCACCGGCGAGTGCTCCGAGGGCGCAAAGTACCGGAACGCGAACTATGAACCAGATGCTCAGGCCTGTCGCCGATCCCGACAAAGCGCAGGCAATGGCGAACTGCGCGGACGAGATGGGGGCGCCGGCCTGCGCCAGCCATGCAGCCGAACCCAGACGAGGGCGCCGAAAGTCCTTGTGCAGCGTGGTGCTCGAGTACAACCTTCTCCCGAGTACCGGGCGCTGCGCCGCCCGGTGAGAGCTGCCGGTGACCAGGTGGCCGGCGCTGTAGACCGCGAGTGCCGATAGCAGCGCAACAAGCAGGCTCACCACGGGACCTCTGCGCCAGCCAGGACCTCGGCCAGAGCCAAGCCATAGCGTGCCAGTAGCCGGTTGCACCGGCGCTCCAAGCGCTCGCCCACGGCCGCGGTACGAAGCTCCATGGGTTCGCCTATGTCAGAGCGCGAAAAAACAGGCGTGACAGCTGTGGCGGCGCCCGCGGTGCCCAATTGAGGTGGCACGACGGCTATCTCTGTAACCTGGCGGACCACATTGCCCCCGGCATCGTCGATGTCGCAATAAACGACCACGTCGAACATCGCGGCGAAACGGGCTTCCAACTCGGAGAACGGTGTCGCAGGTACAGCCTTGGTCGCACAGATAGACAGGGCCTCGAAGGCGCCGGCTGCGTCCTCGGCGTGGACGGCGGCGACCACCCCGATACCGAGCGTCCCAGCCATCAAAAGCTCCCACGCCTCGGAGCCTTTTAGCTCGCCGAGGACGATCAGCTCAGGGGAAGCCACCCGCGCTGAGCGCACCAAATCGGAGAGGGACTCGACACGCGACGTCTGCCAGTACTCGCCGTTTATGAGGGGCGCACTGAGCTCTCTCTGTTCTTCGGCGCAGATCACCCTCCTTCCCGCGGGCACAGCGCGCAAGAGCGCCTCGATCATCGTCGTCTTGCCTGCTCCTGGCGGCCCTGCGACCAGGAGGCGAGTGCGACGAGCGCGCATAAGGACTTCCAAGAAGGTTGCCGCTTCCCACGACAAGGAGCCGTAGGTGACCAGGTCCCCCAGAGTCGTATTGCGCTTTTTGGGGACGCGCAGGCTGAAGGCGACGGCGCCATCTGTGCGCGGAGGCACTGAGACGGAAAGGCGCGCCTGACGGCCGCTAGGGAGGAGAACCCTGGCACCGTCGACTTTGGGGTGGGCGGCATCGATGCTTTCCCCAGCCGGAGCCAACAGGCGCTGAAGTACTGCGAAGACGGCTTCGACAGGCACTGGGCTCCCGATGTAGCGGGTGCTGCCATCGACAAGGCGCACCGCGATCTCACCGTCGCTGCCGTAGACCTCTTCGACGCTAGGGTCGGCGACAAGCTCGTCCAGCTGGGCCCCCAAGCCACAGAGCTCGCGCACGAGGCGCTCCACCACATCCGCGGGGTCGGAGAACGGTGCCATGCCGGCAAACGAGCCCTTCATCAGCTCGCGCTGCAGGCTATCTGTCTCAGCCTCTGCCACCTCGCGAGCTAGCCCGGGCTGCCCAGAAACATCTATATCACGAGCAGCGACAACCGCCAAGGTGCGCATACGCAAGAGCTCGAAGGCGCTCGTCATGCCAAGTCCGCCCTCTTGTTCGCTGTGCTCACCGGGACGATCCCGCTTGTCCTGGCGGAGTGGCCGCCACGACGGGAGCGCACATCCGCGCACTGGCGAGGGACAGCCTTGTCCACCAGTGAGCGCAGCGAGCTAGACCATGCCCCCCGGCCGACAAGCTCCGCATTCCACCTCGCTCTGGCCACTCTGGTGTCCTCAGGCAGGAAAGCGATGCCCTCGAAGGGATGATCTGCGGTGTTGTGGTCGACAACCGCCTTGAGATGGCTACGTTCGTAGCGGCCACGAGAAGCACGCCCGAAGACGGCGAAGCATGGAGCGCGCACCCCGGCGCTGTCGGCCATGGCTCGCCATTGGACGAGGCGCGCAGCACCTTCAGGATCTGATTGAGCGAACACCACGATGGAGTCCGCAGTGGCAAGGGTGGAGCGGACAGAACTGAACCGGTCACGGCCCAAAGCCGCTCCCACCAGCCAGCCGGTCTCTACGATGATGTACTCGTACTCGATTAGAGCCTGCGTAAGTAGCTTTTCCATCTGGAGCGCAGCAACGGGCTGCACCGACATAGGAGAAGCACACACGGCATCGAAATTGCCGATGCACCGGGCCCCGTCGTGACGGGCACCTGAAAGGGCTTCCGGAAAGGCGGCCAGGCCCTGCCCCGCCCTTCCGAGGGCCCACGGTAGACCCGCGCCGTTATCGCGCAAGAGCCTTGACACAAGTACCGGAGAGATCTCCTCCGCCTCGATCAGAACGGTACGGCCGTGCTTGGACAGTTCATCGGCCGCCGCAACCACAGCTTCGCTCAGCCCGGCGCCTCCGCTTACCTTTGTCCAAGCCGTCAGGACGCCCTTGCGCTCTGCCTTTTGTGAGCTGGTCCCGACTGGCCATAGAGGCCGCACCCCAGGCCGCCGACGGTTCGTAGCCCGGGGAGGCAATTGGCCGATAAAGGCAACCAACTCAGCCGGCGAGCACGACCCGGGGAAGATGTGCTCCGCACCGAGCTGGCGCATGTGCTGGGGCCCGAGGCCCACAGTGTCGTCGCACACGCCGAGGACCACCACACCGCACGCGCTGGCGCGCGCCACGTCAGCGGCAGAGAAAGTCCTCATGACGTCGTCCAAGACGAGCACATCCAGGCGCTCCACGAGGCGGGCCAAGTCGTTAGGGCCCATGAGGACTTCCAGCTGCATCCCGCTGGCATGGTCACGCACATAGGTCCGAAGTGCCGCGCTCCATGGCGCTTTTGTGGCACAAACCCCGATCAGGACGCTCACGGGGCACCGTTGCCCTTGTGGCTCCCTGTGGGCTGTAGGCCCTCTCCTGTCGAACGAACGACCTCGATCGTCTGATTTCCCTGACCAGTAGCGCTCGCAATAGCACCCGCTATCCGCAAGGCTGTGCGCCGGTCCACATCGACAACCACGAAATAGCCGCCGTCGGTACCGCCCAGTGCACTTACAGACGACGACGGTGCCACGGCAACGACTCTCAGACCCTCAGCCACATATCTCGACGACCCCGAGGCATCGGCAACGATGACGTCCACCGCGTCACCGGGCTGCACCCGGCCCCCGGCGGCATCCTGAACGGGCACTGGGATGCTCATCTCGCCCGGCACCGGCCCCGACCTGGGCAGCTCCAGTTCCGAGGGCGTTATGGGCTCGCCGGCGACGAGGGGCACGGCTGCCACCCAACGCCCAGCAAGAGCCTCCGGGGACGCTGTCCCTACGACCAACGCGGTATCAGAGGCGTGGACACGGACCACCCTCGTATCACCAGCATCAATTGGCGCTCCTGCGGGTATCGAGCGTGCGGCGACAATGACTTTCGCAGTGGCACTGCGGTCGGCGAGCGCTGCGTAAGCGGCCGTGCCGGCAAGGACGGCAAGGACGACGGGTACGAGGCTCGCAGTACTAAAACGCGCTGCGCCACGCGGGCGTCTGGGCAGGACATCTGGCTCAGAGCTTTTCGAGTTCGTCACGCGCGCTGACGACGGCGCACCTACGCCCCTTTGGGTATCAGCCGACATAGCCCAGGACCACGAACGCGCCGGCGACGCACGCCACTGCGGCGAGCGGAGCACCACGGGGAGCCGAAGAATGCCCGCTCATGCACCTGGCGGGCGGCGTGCCTTCTGGGAGAGCCGCAAGGGCTAACCGTCGCCGGCTCTGCGCCAGGGACCACACGGCCCCAATAAACGGGGCCGTTGCAGCTATCACCAGCGCAACCCCCACCGAGAAGCTGCCTACCGTCGCCGCCGTGAAAGTGCAAGCGCGGACGTCAGCGAAGCCCACCGCCCTCGGCATCGCGGCGTACCAGGTAACAAACAATGCTCCTACCACCAGGGCGCAAAATACGGCTGCCTCCACAGCTTGACCTCCGCCTGTGCCCCCACTGCGAGAGATAAGGGCGCCAGCGCTGAGCAGTCCAAAGCAGCGCGAGAGCCGCCCTGGGACCCGACGCCCGATGAGATCCGATATGGCGACTAGCACGCAGCCGGCAACCCAGGCCGACAATGCAACGTCACGCAGGTCTGAAGCGGTTAGGTAAAGCGGCTGGATGTTGCGCATTTGCGCAGCCGTCGCCGACAACAGCGCTGCGGCGCAACCAGCACAAGCCAGCGCCCAGCACACCAGCCGCGAGCCGGCGGCTCTCGATAGGCCCACGGTGCCGGGTACCGCACAGGTCGCGTCCCCAAACCCATCCATGTCTATCCACCTGTTAGCTGAGATCATGCCACCCATTACCGGCGCGCGACCAAGCCCGTTGTTGCGATAGCGCCCACCACGGCCGAATATTGAACCATGTACGGAGCGCCGCGCCAAGCGCGGCGATGTGACATGGCCTTTTGGATGTAATTACCTGGATGTAACGCAGCCGGATTTGGGCAGCCGGTGGTCAGGCGCCCACCAAAGGACGGTAAAGCTCTACGTACCTCGCCGCTAATACATCCAGGGAATGGCGACCAGCCCGCTCGGCAGCCGCAGAGCGCATGGACTCTATACCGGGCCCGCCGGCGAGAGCGGTGCGAATTGCGGCCGCCAAAGCCCCGACATCGCCGGGCGGCACGAGGAGGGCCTCGTGGCCGTCGCGTGCGACCGACGCATAGCCGGGGATATTGCTGGCAACCACCGCAGCGCCGGCGGCCATTCCCTCCAGTAGGACTACTCCGAAGCTCTCACCGTGCAACGAGGGTGCCGCCAAGACGTCGGCGGCGCGCAAGCGCTTCAGCTTCTCGTCCTCGTCGACGACGCCCAACCACTCGAACCGGGGGTCACCCAACGTGGCTTCACGCAAGGCAGCCGTCTGAGGACCTTGCCCGAGCACCCACACCCGCGCCTCTATACCGTGGCGCACGACGGCGTCGACGAGCACAGCGAGCCCTTTGCGGGGCTCATGGCGCCCCAGGAACATGACCGTTGGCCCGGTGGTAGGCCATGGGGTCACGTTCTGAGCCCTTGCGACATCAATGCCGTTGAACACGAGCTCGTAGTCACCGCCCAGGGCCGTCTTCGCCGTTGCCAGTGCCAGAGGTGAGACCGCACAGCGCAACTGCAGGCGGCGCAACCCGATCTGGGCGAACAGCTTCACTGCCTTGTAAAACGCTATGTCCCCGGCCCGGTGGAAGGTCGCTACCAGCGGTCCCTCGCTAAAGAGCAGAGCCGTGAGCGCCGGCCCCGGGACAAGGGGCTCGTGCAGGTGGACCAGGTCGAAGCGTTCGTCGCGCAGCACCCGGATCGTGCGCAGGGCCGCCGCCGGGTCTGGCGCAATGGGGGCGATGGACCCGTTGCCGGCCATGGGGACCGACGCACCCAGCGGGGATACCCAAGGGCTAGGGGGAGGACCGTCACAGGGGGCCAGCACCCGGGCGTCGACGCCCGTCGCTCGCAGGGCGCTCGCGATACCCATGACCTGGCCCTGCACTCCCCCGGGGATACTGAGGCTGTAAGGGCAGACAATGCCGACTCGTAAAGGCCTACCCCCGCCCAACCTCACGGCGAGCCCGCCGCCCGGTCGCTCGGCCAGTTGGGCTGCAACATATGCCACTGTTCGGGCGCCCTTCCGATAAGCAGTTCAAGCTCGCGCGCCAGTTCACGAGTACCGTTCGTGACTGCTGCGCGGATCCGGGAGCTGCGGTCCAGCACCAAAGGCGGTCGGAAGACTATGTGGTGGTCGTCCGGTCGCGGCCCGAAATAGATAGCAGACGGTACAACTTGCGCTCCCGAGCGCAGGGCCACCGTGACAGGACCAGCAGGCAACTGGGTCTTTTCGCCAAAGAAGTCGACCTCAATTCCCCGAGACGGACCGACGACCCGGTCGGAGAGC
>DASSZK010000115.1:0-3487 GCA_035702845.1 Acidimicrobiales bacterium | reverse complement strand
CGCCTGCTGTTCACCATCTTGATCATGGTGGCGGTCGGCTATGCGGTGGGGTTCCGCTTCCAGGCTGGTTTCGTCGACGCCATATGGATGATCCTGCTGGCCACCTACCTCGGGCTGGCGGTGTGCCTCGTGTCAGCCTTGATCGGCCTGGTCGTACGCGACGAAGAGTCTGTCCAGGCGTTCGGGCTCATCTGGGTTTTCCCGCTCACGTTCGTCTCCTCTGCTTTCGTGCAGGTCTCGAACATGCCGACATGGTTGCGGGGCTTCGCCAACAACCAACCGTTCACCCAGGTGATCGATGCTCTGCGGTTCCTTTCCCTCGGCCACCAGGTGCAGTTCCTGGTCCATGAGAGCGCCGGCAGCGCCATCTGGCAGAGCCTCGCTTGGATAACTGGCGTCATCGTGGTGTTCATCCCGCTGGCAACGCGCGCTTACGAAAAGGTGTGACCTGACCGCAAGCCAACCGGGCAAGATCGCCCGGGCGCTAACCAAAGCCGCAGGGGGACTGCCCGAACACGAAGATCGCCCGCAGCAACTTGAGATGGCCGAAGCGGTGGCGCGCGCTATCGAGTCGAGGCGCCATCTCGTGGTGCAAGCCGGGACGGGTACGGGCAAAAGCCTGGCCTATCTGGTCCCGGCGTTGACCCTGGGCGCACGGGTGGTAGTCAGCACCGCAACCAAGGCACTGCAGGACCAGTTGGCTCAGCGCGACCTGCCGCGCCTGGGCGACTCGCTTGGGCACAAGTTCGACTTCGCCGTCCTCAAAGGGCGCTCCAACTACCTGTGCATGCAGCGGGTGCGAGAGATCTCGGGTTCAGGGGAGCAGCTCTCGCTGATGGGGACTGACCGGACCTCAGGCCCGCTGGCACGCGAGGTGCGCAAGTTGGTCGAATGGGCAGTGGAGGGCCAAAAGAAGAGCCGCCAGTTGCCCAAAGCACCGCCCTTTGCCGGCGACAGAGCCGAGCTCGGGTTCGAACCCTCCGACCTGGCATGGTCCCAAGTGAGCACCAGTTCGCGGGAGTGCCCGGGGGCTTCCGTGTGCCCCTCCGGAGAGGACTGCCTGGCTGAAGGTGCGCGCAAGCGCGCCTCGCAGGCCGATGTCGTGGTGGTCAACACGCACTTGTACGCAAGCTCGCTGGCGCTGGGGGAGGCGGAGCTGCTCCCGCCTCATGACGTTGTCGTCTTCGACGAGGCTCACGAGTTGGAAGACATAGCGTCAGCCACTTTCGGGTTCGAGCTCAGCCAACCTCGCTTGGGTGCTGTGGCTCGCCTGTGCCGTGCGGCATTGCCGAGCCCGGCGATGACCTCTGGTTTTGAGGACGCCGCCACGCTTTTGGCTGCATCGCTGAAACCCTCACGTGACCGGGCGCTACCTCGTCCCTTGGGGGCGGAGATGGCGAGCGCCATCAGCGTGCTCCGGGAAAAGGCAGTGGGGCTGATGGACGAACTTCGCCGTGCTGGCTCGTCTGGGCCGGGCTCGTCTGGGCCGGGGGGCTCGTCTGGCGGCGGTCCGGGGGGCGCCGGCGCCGGCGCCGCGCTCGGCGAACAAGCCACGCGCCAGCGGGCGCAGCGCGCCTTGACCGGCCTCGTGGACGATCTCAACGAACTGCTCGAGTTGCCGGCAGGAGAGGTCGCATGGGTGGAAGGTGCCGAGAATGCCCCGGTCTTGCGAGTCGCACCCATCGACGTGGGCGGGGCGTTGGCCGCACATTTGTGGGCTCAAGAGGACGCCCCCACGGCCGTGCTCACGAGTGCCACCATCCCGCCGCATATGGGCGACGCGTTGGGGATGAAGCCCGGCTCGTACGACGAGCTCAACGTTGGCAGCCCGTTTGCCTATTCCGAACAGGCGCTGCTCTACTGCCCAGTGCACATGCCGGACCCCCGTTCGCCTAGCTACGAAGCGGCCATGCACGCCGAGCTGGTGGCTCTTATGCAGGCGGCGGGGGGGCGGACTATGGCCTTGTTCACGAGTTGGCGGGCGATGTCGGCGGCCGCGGAGTACGTCCGTGAGCGCGTGCCCTGGACGGTCCTTACCCAGTCGGATCTGCCTAAGCCCAAGCTCGTCGAGAAGTTCGCCACAGACGAGCACTCTTGTTTGTTCGCCACCATGGGTTTCTGGCAGGGCGTCGATGTGCCGGGGCCGGCGCTCTCGCTCGTGACGATCGACCGGTTGCCCTTCCCTCGCCCCGACGACCCGCTCCTGCGGGCGCGCCGTGACGCAATGGGGCCGGCGGCATTTGAGAGGATCGACCTTCCTCGGGCAGCCACGCTGCTCGCCCAGGGCGCGGGGCGCCTGGTGCGTTCGCGAAGTGACAGGGGAGTGGTCGCCGTTCTCGACCCCCGTCTAGGAAAAGCTCGCTACCGTTGGGAGCTTGTAAAGGCCTTGCCGCCCATGCGCCGTACCCGTCACCGTTCGGAGGTGGAGGCGTTCCTCGCTCATTTGCGGGCGTAGGTGTGTTTTGCGGGCGGGGCGCGGTGGTTGTGTGGGGCGGGCGGGCCCGCCCGGGGTGCAGCGGGGAGCGTTTGGGTGTCAGAGGGGCGCGCTTTACTGTCTGGGCGTGGACCGCGCTCACAGCTCCAAGCTGGTCGCCATCGCCGAAAGCCAGTTCGGCCTCTTCAGTGTTCACCAGGCGATCGCATCGGGCGTACCCCGAGCCGTGGTCCAACGCGCTTGCGAGGCAGGCCAGTTGCGGCGTGTCCAAAGGGGCGTTTACGCCCTGACCGGGCGGCCGGTGTCGCGCTGGGAACCGCACATCGCCGCTGCCCTGGCTGTCGGGACCTCCGGTGCTCTTTCGCACGACAGCGCCGTTGCCGTGCACGCGTTACCGGTCGTGGCCAGCAGGGTGGAGGTCACCCTGACAGAGCAGATCGGCCGGAGGTCGGTTACGGGGGCTGTCCTTCACCGCTCAGTGTGCCTCACGCGCGCGGACATCGTCGTGAGACGGGGCGTCCAAGTCACATCTCCGGCGCGGACCTTGATGGACATGGCACACCGCTGGGGCTCTCACTTGACCGAGAAGGTCCTCGATGAGGGGCTCATCGCTCGGGCATGGTCCATCGGCGACATTGCCGAGTGCTTAGGGCGGCTCCCGGACAATTTCCGAGGCCGGCGCCTGCTCGAGCGAGCCGTGGAGGTACGCAAGGAAACCGCTGTTGCCGACAGCGCGCTGGAGGCCCGGATGCTGGCCGTCATGTCGAGGATCGACGGCTTCGGCATGATGGCTGTGCACCACCAGATCGTGCTCGGCGGTTCGGTCTACGTGGTGGACGCAGCTTGGCCGCAGCTTCGCGTTGCTGCGGAGGTGGTGGGGCGCGCCCATCGGGTGGCGTCGCGTACTTCGTTCGATAAGGAACGTCGCAAGCTCAATTCGCTGGCGGCTGCCGGCTGGCAGGTGGCCCATATCACTTCCGTCATGGCGGAGGATGAAGTGGTCCACCACGTTCGTAGCCTCTTGGCGCACGCCGCGGGCCGATCAGCGTAAGT
>DASSZK010000008.1:0-9217 GCA_035702845.1 Acidimicrobiales bacterium | reverse complement strand
GAAAGTGGGCTGCTGCAACAACCACCACGGCCGCTACAACGACCACGGCCGCTACAACGACCACGGCCGCTACAACGACCACGGCTGCTACAACGACCACGGCTGCTACAACGACCACGGCCGCTACAACGACCACGGCCGCTACAACGACCACGGCCGCTCCGGTGACTTCGACCACTGGCACTGCAACGACTGGGGGCGGGGGAAGCACGTCTCCAGCGACCACCACTCAGGCGACGACCACTCAGGCCACGCCGGCGACGTCCACCACACCGGTTAGCACGACCCCAGCATCTACAACGACGACTTCACGCCCGACGACGGCGCCAGCCCGTCAGTCCACTACCACCGGGGCCCAGTCGGCCCGGGTCAAGACGCGCGCTGCGCACCACCGGACCACGAGGAAGCACCGGGTAACTGCGAAGAAGCGCGTAACTGCGAAGAAGCGGGCCTCGGGCAAACACTCCAGCAAGAAACATAAGAGTGCCGTGCTGACGAGCAGGAAGGGGCACCACAAGGGGCCCAAAAATCGCCGCCGGCTTCGCTGAGGCGCCCGGTTGCCGGCTTCCTACTGTGGCTTGGCCTCGACCGCCTCGACCAAGCGCCACATAACCACGTGAGGCCCGATCAGCTCCTCGTCCCAGGGTTCGCCGAAAGTCTCGAAGCCCTGGGACACGTAAAAGGCCTGCGCACCTATGCGGGCATTGCACCAGAGCAGGCCGCCCCCGCTTGCTGCCACATGGGCAACGACAGCTGCGAGGACCGCGGTACCCACACCACCGCGCCTGACGTCGGCACGCGTGGCTACACAGCGCATCCGCCACTGCGCCTCGCTCAAGCCCAGCACCTTGGCCGCCTTTAGCACCGGGCTCATCTGCCTGGGAACTTCCTCCGGCGCCACCCGGGCCGTGCCGACCACTTCACCGCCGGCGGTGATGGCAGCAACATTGACGGCTCCGGGTACCCCCGCACTGCCCAGGACAAGCTCCTCGGCGCGCTGGTGGGGCCGCAGGACTTCTTGGCGCAGCGCGAGCGTTAGCTCCTCGGGGACCTCGCGCACCTCGATGTTCCCCAGAACCGGGTGAACCAGAATTCCCATCGCCCCCAGGAGCCTACCGGGACCTCGTCATCGCATTAGCCGATGGTAACGAAGTCGATCAGGGCCTCTACCGCTCCCACCAGAGCAGGCTCCAGATCCGCATAGGTCTTGACCCGAGCCAGCAGCTTGTTCCACATGAGTGCCGGTTCTGGTTCGCCGAAGGCTTCGCAGATACCCTCCTTCCAGGGTCGCCCCGGGGGGACCACAGGCCACGCGTCGATGCCCAGGACGCATGGCCGCACCGCCTGCCATACGTCTACGAAGGGCGTCCCCAGTACACGCACAAACGGCCCACTCACCTGCTCCGCCAAGCGGGACTCCTTGCTCCGGGGCACCAGGTGGTCGACAAGTACGCCCAGACGAGCGTCGGGCCCTGGGGCGAACTCGTCGATCAAAGCCTGCAGGTGGTCGATCCCGTCCAGGCGCTCCACTACTACGCCGTCCACGCGCAGGTCGTCTCCCCAGACCTTTTCAACCAGTTCGGCGTCGTGGATGCCTTCTACGAGGATCCGGCTGGCGCGCGCCACTCTTGCCTTGGCCCCGATGACGGCACGCGACCCCGAAGCCGTCTTTCGCACGGGGGCGACCGGCGCAGCCGGCGGGGCCGCCACGAGCGTGGCCACCTCGCCCCCAACCAGGAAATCCCCCGTACGTAACGGGAAGTGACGCTGGGTGCCAGAGGGGGAACGCAGCACCACTCCCCCGCCATCCACCCGTACTACGCGGCCCATGAAACGGGTGGCCCGGTGCAACACCTGCAGCCCGGGTTCGGCCTTGACCTTCTTGGGAGCGGCTCCGCGACCGCCGAAATCGTCGAGAGGGCCGGCGAGGATGCCACTGCCCCCGTAAATCCCCCTGTGCCCGTATGCGCCGTTACCGCCGTTCTCCATCCCCTTAACGCTAATGGCGGCCGGGGCCGCACCTCGCGGGCCCCGACCGCCACTTCTCCCTGCCTAAATCAGGCCGACCAATTGCTCGCCCGGGCTAGCGACCGTGCCGACCACCGCGCCTGCCTCCGTGCCCGCTAGGCATTGAGAGGACCTTGGAGGCATCTACGGTAGAGGCGCCGGCCTGCACCCCGGTCACTCGGACGAGGTCCCCGTGCTGGAGCGAACCCAAGCCGCCTGAGCCACTCGCCGAGGCGCTGGCTTCGCGGTCACCGCCAAACTTCGTTGCGCTGGTGACGTTTACGGTTATCTCCGGGTACGTCGTGGCGCCTGCGTCGCCCCTGCGACCTGCACCGTGGGCATCAAGTTCACCCCGACCAAACACAGGGAACATAAAGGGCTTCCGTTGCGGGACAAGAGTGAAACCGGAAGTCCCGACTTGGTCGACGGTGCCCTCAGCAGCCACCTCGGGCAGGACAACGCGGACCGCATCGATGGTCGTGTTCCCGGAGGCGTCGGTGCCGGCCTGCTGGCCGGCGACGTCCACCACGTCACCGGCGACAATGGCGCCGACCGATGGCGAGCTGATGCCGGGCTCCATGAGCTTGGTGGTTGCCGAGATGTCGACCACGTACGCCGTTGCCGTGAGGGCAGCGAGCTTGTCGAGCCCGGGCAGCGTCGTGCTGGTCGAGGTCAGCGTCAGCGACGAGCCGGCGGCGCCAACCGTCGCACTGACGGCGCTCACTGTGCCGCTCAACGCTACGTCCGGGATCCGGACCACGGTGGCGTCAAGGCTGCCATCCGCCGCCCTCGCGCCCCTCACTTCGACCAGCTCGCCAACGGCGACGGCGGGAGAGGTGACACCGGGCTGGGAGATCTGCGTGGCACTGGTAACGGTCACCACGACCGGGGCGCTCGACGCCGTACCGGCAGAGTTGCGGTCCCCGTGGCCGTGACGCTCAGGCTGTGCAGAAACAGTCATCGTGAAACCAGAGCTGCTGACAGCTGAGACGACACCGGTGAGGCTTTCACGTCCGGCGTTGCCCCGGGAGCCGCCAGAGCCCTCATGGCGCCCGTTGCCGTGCGGGCCATCACCGTGGCCGTGCGCTCCATCCCCGTGGCCATCGTTCCCTTGGGGCCCAGCGCCATGGCTATGGCCTTGTGCTGCGAGCGTAGGCGCGGCCAAGGCCGTCCCCGCCAAGGCGGTAACGCCTCCCGCCACCATGGTCATGGCAGCCATTGCGCTTACCAAGAACCGGACCGGTTTCATAGGACCTCCTGTGCTGGTGCTGCTTCGTCGGTCCCGAGCGTGCCAGGCAAGTGTTATGAATATGTGAGCACGCAACGTAGGTTCGCCAATTTCTTCTTTGAGCTGCAGAAGCCCAGGTAGAACTACCCCAGGAACCTTTGCCCTCTTTAACGGGGCCGAAAGGTTCTGGTGCACCTCGTGAACCGTTGGTCAATGAGGGCGAACGTCGCCGGTCGTAGCACTAGGGTCGCCCCGTGCAGGAGATTTCGCAGGACCAGCATCGCCGGGCCACCAAAGAGGCCTACGACATGCTCGCACCGGCTTGGTCCAAGACCACCGACGACGGCCCTTACAACGGTTGGCTGGAGCGCCCCGCCATGCGCTCTGTCATCCCTATGCCCCTCGCCGGCAAAGCCATCCTCGACGCCGCCTGCGGCTCGGGGGCCCAGTGCGAATGGCTCGCGGACCACGGAGGCATCGTCACCGGCTTCGATTTCAGCGCCGAGATGGCGAAGCATGCGGCGGCCCGGTGCGGGGACAAAGCGAAGATCTTCGTGGCCGACCTTCACGAAGACATCGACCTCGAGCCGGCATCGTTCGACGGCATCACATGCTCGCTGGCACTGCATTACTTACGAGACTGGTCAGTGCCGCTGCGCTCGTTTGCGCGGTTATTGAAGCCAGGTGGCTGGGTGGCGATCTCTCTCGATCACCCCTTCGGTGAGCCGCTAGCGAGCCAAGAGGGGTCCTACTTCGACACAGAACTCGTTTCCGACAGATGGGAAAAGGACGGGGTCGAGGTCGTACAGCGCTTTTGGCGCCGGCCCTTGGCCGCGGTAGTCAATGCCTTTTCAGATGCAGGCTTCGCCGTCGAGCGCATCGTCGAGACCACCCCCTCACCTGAGGCGTTGGAGCGGTTCCCCGCCGAGCTCGGCCCCATAGTGGGGAAGCCGTTCTTTATCGTTTACAGGCTTCGCCTGGTGTAGCCACGCCGGCGGTGCCGGTGCGGTCGGCAGAGCGATCAGCGCTGGCCGATCGCCCCCAGCAGGTCGCTGAACCAGCCCACTGTGTGGTCGAAGGGCTTGCCACCCTTTACCCGGGGGAACTCGATGGGCCGCAGCTCCCCACCCCGCTCTTCGTCGTGGCCCACCAGGCCGGGCACACCCTGCATGGCGGACTTGACGGCCACACCCACACATTCGGCGATAAGCGCCCTGTCTTCGGCGTTGGCAGGGGCGGAGCGGGCGAAGTACCCGGACTTGGCGACAAGGGTCTTTTCGGCATTGAGATCCGCAGCCAGGCGCTTACCCAACCAGGCACCGGGGTTTACCGCGTCGAGCTTCACATGGCCAAAGGCATCTCGGGGCACGCTTTGGCCCGCTTTTTCCATCTCGGTAACGATCTCAGCGGCCCCGGCGCCCTCGGAAATAAAAATGTTCACGCAACCGAAGTGGTCCATGATCTTGCCGAGCCGAGCGGCCTCCGCTGCGAAGTCGACCGGTATCTCCGGCACGTACACGGCGTGCACGTCCCAACGCCCGTTCTCGACCAGCCCGGGGACCTCAGTCTCGCTCGTTGCCCACTGGTGGAAGCGGGCAGCAGCCGCTGCAGTCAACCATCCGCAGTTGCGTCCCATCACCTCGTGGATGACAAGCATCCGGGGATTGGCCGAATGCTCGGCGACAACATGCTTTGCGAAGGCGCATGACTCGTCGGCCGCCGTCACCGCCCCAAGGCTTTGGCGCACGGGCACGACGTCGTTGTCGATCGTCTTGGGCAGCCCGACCACCGTCAGCTCGTAGTCGTGCTCGGCCAGGTAGGCGGCGAGGTCGGCGGCCGCCGTGTTGGTGTCGTCGCCGCCGATGGTGTGCAGTACGTCGACACCGTCGTCGGTCAGGCGTCGGGCCGCCACCTCGAGGGGGATGTCCTGCGCACCAACGAGGCCTCGTTTGCGGCAATCCTCCACGTTGGTGAACTTGACGCGGCTGTTGCCGATCGGGCTGCCGCCGAGCGTGTGCAATCGAGCGGCCTTGGCCCGGGTCTCGGGACCGATAACGACGGAGTCCCCGGTCAGCAGGCCCGCATAACCGTCGCGGTAAGCGATTAGCTCGACCTCGGGCGCTGCTTCAGACCATGCTTCGATCAAGCCGCCCACGGCCGAAGACAGGCAGGGGGCGAGCCCCCCGGCGGTGAGCATGGCGGCTCTGCGGACAGTCATCGGTTCCCTTCCGTTTAGCGGCCGGGTAACCCAGCTCCCGACCCGGCACCCAATTTCATGCTAGCTCGGCAGGTCGGAGCCCTCGAAGTGCGCTCGTGCGACATCCGCCACTCCATCGCTCGACCCGCGGGTGGTGCGTCCCTGGTCGACATGACACCACAGGCTTCGAGTGAGGCCCGACCCGTCAAACGTGGAGTGTGCCTCCTGGGGACTGGGGGATAACAACATTGTGCCCTTCTCGCCGAACTTCGCCGTCGTCACTGGGGCCGACTCAGGGATCGGGCGTGCCTGTGCCATCGCCCTTGCTCACGCCGGGATGGACGTGGGCATCACCTGGTACCGGGAAAAGGACGGCATCGAACGCACGGCACAAGAGATCGAGGCCACCGGCCGGCGAGCAGTCGCCGCCTACCTCGACACCAGTGACGTCCCAGCCTGTGGCGACGTCATCGACGAGCTGGTACAGGAACTCGGAGGCCTCGACGTCTTCGTCAACAACGCCGGCACGGGCAGTTCCGCGCCTTTTTTGGAGCTGACCCTCGACCAGTGGCGCCACACTATGGCGGTGGACCTGGAGGGCGCCTTCGTTTGCATGCAGCGAGCCGCCCGCCACATGGTCGAGAGAGCACAGGAAGGGCGGATAATCGCCATCACCAGCGTGCACGAGCACCAGCCCAGGGTGGGTTCGGCCGCGTATGACGCTGCCAAGCATGGGCTGGGTGGACTGGTCAAGACGATGGCCCTCGAGCTAGGGCACTACGGCATCACGGTCAACGCAGTCGCCCCTGGCGAGATCGCCACCCCGATGACAGGTCAGGAAGACGTCGACCCGCACACTGTCGCCCGCGCGGGCATCCCGCTCGGCCGGCCCGGCGACGCCAGGGAGATCGCAGCCGTGGTGGCGTTCCTGGCATCGCCGGCATCGAGCTATGTGACCGGTGCATCGTGGCCGGTCGACGGCGGCATGCTGCAGATGGGGCCCCAGGCCGGCTCGCACCTGAAGTCCGGCGAGTGGCGCCTGGCTTAGGCGCTCAAAGGGCAGGGAGGAGCACTCGGAACACGGCGCCGCCCCCCTCTGCCGGTGCTGCCTCGACCTGCCCTCCGTGGGCGTGGACGATCGACGCCACGATGGCCAGGCCCAGCCCTGCTCCGCCCGTCTGGCGCGAGCGCGACGGGTCGGCGCGGAAAAACCGCTCAAACACCATCTCGGCCTGGGCTGGTGTGATCCCGGGCCCATTATCCGCCACTTCCACCAGGACCTGGTCGCCTTCTCGGGCGAGCCTGACCGTGGCGAGCGTCCCTGGCGGCGTGTGAGCTCTCACGTTGCCCAACAGGTTGTCGATGACTTGGCGCAGCGCCCCCCGATCGCCCATGACCTCCACGGCATCGGAGGCCACCAGGCGCACGGGGTAACCCGGGCCTACCATCAGAGCGGTATCCCGGGCTTCGACCACCAGGTCCACTAGCTCGACCGGCTCTTTTGGAAGCGGACGGTTGTCGTCGAGGCGGGCCAAAGTCAACAGGTCTTGCACGAGGCGGGACATGCGAGCAGATTCGCGCTCTATCCCCTTCATAGCCCGCTTGAGGTCGTCGGGACGTGTGGCGGCACCCTTTTCAAACAGCTGCGCATAGCCAGAGATCGCCGCAATGGGCGTGCGTAGCTCATGCGAGGCGTCACCTACGAAACGGCGCAAGCGCGCCTCGGAACTGCGCAGGTCGTTTACCAGCCTTTCGATGCGAGTGAGCATGACGTTGAAGGCTCCGGCGAGGCGCCCCACCTCCGTGCGGGGGTTCGGGTTGGGAGCGCGGTGGACCAGGTCGCCGCCTGCTATGGCCTGCGCCGTGCGCTCCACATCAGCGAGAGGACGCAATCCCACCCGCACCAGCCACAGGCCGAGGGCGCAAGCCGCCCCAATGGCCCCGGCTGTGACCAAGGCTTCCACAAGCAGCAATTGGCTCATGGTGCTACGGATATTGGACACAGGGGTGGCCAGGACGAGCACGTCCCCGCCGGGAAGCCGCGACGCCCGCACGCGGAAGGGGGGCCCTGAGGCTCCGGCCGCCCCAACGGTCAGGTACTCGGTCGGTTCACCATTCTGCCCGGGACTGAAATGCAACGCTTGCGCCTGCACGTTAGGCGAGGCCTGCCTGTCCCCCGGTTCGAAAGCCGCGCAGTAGTCACGCCCGGCAGCATCGCCCGCGACTTCGCCGGCACCGGAGAGCACCTCGACGAACATGCCCGGTGCGCTGCGGCGCGCCAAATTGCAAAACTGCCCTTGGAAAGAGCCCCCTTCGCCGAAGGAGCCCTGCCGTCCCAGGCCTACCGGGAGCGGGCCTTGGCCTATCCTGGGCGGGCCTCCCTCCAAGACGTGCTCGATCCCGATGTGGGCATTTTGAAGGCTGGAATCGACCTGGTTGTCCAAGTAGTTGCCGATGGCGCTGTATATGGCGAAATCAGCAAGGACAAAGGCAACAAAAGTGATGCCGGCCACGGCCCACAGCAGCCTCGCCCTAAGTGACAGGTTCACTCGGCCTCGCGTAGTACGTAACCGACCAAGCGGATGGTGTGGATCAGCGGTGGCCCCTCGGCTTCTAGCTTTTTTCGCAGGTAGCGCACGTACGTCTCCACGATGTTCTGGTTGCCACCAAAGTCGTAGTGCCATACATGGTCGATAATCTGGTCTTTGGACAGGACCCGCCGGGGGTTCAGGAGGAAAAGGCGCAGCAGGTTGAACTCGGTCGCGGTCAGCTTGACGGGGGCACCACTGCGCCACACCTCGTGGCTGTCCTCGTCCATCACAACGTCCGCGAAGCGCAACTTAGTGTCCTCTTGGACTGGCCCGCGTCGGCGCAATATCGCCTTGGCGCGGGCTACGACTTCCACGAGCGAGAACGGCTTGGCAACGTAATCGTCGCCGCCGACCGTCAACCCCGCCACCCGGTTTTCCACTTCCGCCTTCGCCGTCAAGAACAGCACGGGGACACTGATGCCATCGGCGCGTATCCTGCGGGTGACCTCGATCCCATCGAGGTCGGGCAGCATCACGTCAAGGACTATGAGGTCGAACTGGCCTTCCTGAGCCTTTTTCAGGGCCAGGCGCCCGGTCCCGGCCACGTCGACGTCGTAGCCCTCGTAACGCAACACGGTCGAAACCGAGTCCACGATCGACGCTTCGTCGTCAACCACCAGCACACGGGCCATTTGCTCGTCCTCTCGCACCGGCCCGGTCCATTCGCTCCCGGGCATCCGTCCCGGCGACGATCCTCTAAGGACGAGCCTGCCCCCTCCAGAGTGCCCGCTGTGAGCGAGCTGTGAGCGCATTGGCGACGCCGGCACTTCGGGGGCCCAGCTTTGCACGGCCCCAGACCGCGGCCGGCCGGGGGCGTTCTCCGCTCGTTCTCAGGCAAGCCACGGGTCGGCCCGGGTTTCGCCCTCCAGCCTGTGCAGTGCGCCGGGCAGGTCGCCCGCGCAGACCCGACAAGGAGGACGGCAATGGGACCGGCAAATCATGACGAGCCCGAAGGCACGATCACAAAGGGCGCGCCAACAACGCAACAAGCATCGGTGCAACGCCATAGAGGTGTCCGGGAGCGCTTCGCCCGACCGATGTTCGCGCTCGCCCTCGTGGGCGCGGCGACAGGAGGAGGTTACGCCGTGAACGCTGTGCTCGGCCAAGGGCCCGCCTCGGCTGCTACGCCTGCCGCTAGCACGACTGCCAGCACTAGCACCGGCACGGGCACAACGGCGACTGGCGGGGCAGCCA
>DASSZK010000246.1:0-4500 GCA_035702845.1 Acidimicrobiales bacterium | reverse complement strand
GCAGATCTATGTCGTGCGCCCTGGGGATACCGTCTGGGGGATAGCGGAGCGCTATTCCGGGTCGGCCGACCCCAGGGCGTTGGTCGACAAACTGGAGGCGCAGGCGGGCGGTACCGTCCTCCAGCCTGGTCAGCTCCTGGCCGTGCCGTGAGTTGAACGTCGTGCGGTGCCGCTTCCGGCTGGGTTCGACGGGGCTCGCACCTGTAGGGTCGGAGCAGTGCGCTGCCCCCGGTGCTCCTCTCTCGAGGACAAGGTGATCGACTCTCGGACGGCCGAGGACGGTATAGCCATTCGGCGTCGGCGGGAGTGCTTGGCCTGCTGTCGGCGGTTTACGACTTACGAGCGGATCGAGGAGATCCCCTTCACGGTCGTGAAGAGGTCCGGCCACCGGGAACCTTTTGACAGGGGCAAAGTGGCCGCGGGCGTCCGAGCCGCCGGCAAGAACCGGCCGCTTTCGGCTGACCTTATTGACCAAATAGCCGCCGAGATCGAAGAGGGGCTTCGCCTAGAAGGTACTGAAGTCCGCAGCGAGCAGGTGGGTATGGCGGTACTTGCGGTGTTGCGTTCCACCGACGAGGTCGCCTATCTCCGCTTCGCGAGCGTTTATAAGGGTTTCACCGGGGCGGGCGACTTCCAGCGGGAGGTCGGGCTCCTGCAAAAAACGACGAGCCCCAAGGTCGCTCCGGGACCGCTAGACGAGACTGGTCGGGGTTCTCTTGCTCCTGATCGATAACATCGGAAGATCGTTGGTCGACGGCAACCGGGGCTGGCCTCCCGGGTCTAAAAGTGCCCGGTCAGTGCCCGGCGGGTCCTTCGTATGGGGCAGCTATGAGCTGGGCCAGAGGCCCGGCGAGGTCGGGCGTTGCTGCCAGTACGATCTCGCCGGCCAGCACTCGGACGTCGCCGCCGGCTTCCTGGCAGATGAGGCGCCCTGCTGCCCAGTCCCATTCGTTGAGGTTGGACTCGTAGTAGGCGTCGAAACGGCCCCCTGCGACCCAGCACAAGTCCAGGGCGGCCGACCCGAAGCGCCGGATGTCGCGCACCGCCGGCAGCAGCCTGGGCAGCAACGACGCTTGGCGAGCACGCCGCTCACGCCCGTACCCGAAGCCCGTGGCGACGAGCGCCGTCGCCAGTTCACTTCGTCCCGCCGCCACGCGGCACGGCTTGCCGTTGCAGGTTGCGCCGCGCCCGGCCGTAGCCGCCCAAGTCTCGTCCCGGCTCGGGTCGACGACGACACCGACGACCGAGGTGCCGTCGATGACTGCTGCCAGAGACACCGCAAAGGCCGGGATGCCGTACCAGTAGTTGGTCGTCCCGTCGAGGGGATCCGCAACCCAGGTGACGCCGGATGTGCCTTGGTAGGAAGAACCTTCCTCGCCAAGAAAGGAATCCTCCGGTCGCAGGCGCCGGATGGCTTCAGTGATGAACTGCTCGGATGCCCGGTCGGCTTCGGACACGAGATCCGTGGGCGACGACTTCGTCGTGACCTCACGCAGCTCGGACGACGTGTAGCGCATGAGCACGGTCGCCGCGCCTCGAGCGACTTCGAAGGCGGTTGTGGTCAGTTCATCGAGGAGTGCGGGGGACAAGTCTGCTGGCGTCATGTGCTTGTTCTTCTATCAGCCAACGCCATGTCGGCGCACATGCCGAGCGGGGCCCTGCTGTGAGCCATATTGGCCCTGCGCTCCAAAGCACCGCCGCCACTGGCGGGGAAGCGCAGATGGTGCTGGCCATATACGCCCATCCCGACGACCCTGCTGTGTCATGTGGTGGTTCCCTGTCGCGCTGGGCCAGCGAAGGCGCGACCGTGCACGTATGCATAGGTTGCCGGGGGGACAAAGGCGCTGCGGCCTCAGGGGTTACGAGCGATGAGCTCGTTGCCCTGCGGGCCGACGAGGTGGCGCGCGCCGGAGCGCTGATGGGTGTCTCCGAGCACCACTTCCTCGGTTACCCCGACGGGGAGCTGGCGCCTTTGCCTGAGCTCACGGGCCAGATCGTGAAGCTACTTCGACGCCTGCGCCCGGCGGTGGTCGTAGCTCCCGACCCGACTGCAGTTTTTTTCGGTTCCAACTACATTAACCATCGAGATCACAGGGAGCTCGGGTGGGCAGTCCTAGACGCAGTCTCTCCAGGTGCCGCCAGCGTGAGGTACTTCGCGGACGCCGGGGAGCCTTACCAAGTTCCGCTCCTTTACCTTTCTGGGACGCTGGAGCCGGATCTGTGGGTGGACATTGGGGGCTTCCTAAACGAGAAGGCCCTCGCCTTGGCAGCACACTCGACCCAGGTCGGTGATGACATCGAGTGGTTGCGACAGGTGGTGCGCGAGGAAGCCAGCCAAGCGGCCCCACCGGGCGGGCCGCCCTTCGTGGAGTCTTTTCGCCGGATGGTGCTCGCATGAGCCCTGGTGTTGCCGGCGACAGCGACCGACAACCCTCGCCGAGGTGGGTGCTCCATGTCGACCTCGACGCCTTCTTTGCCTCGGTCGAGGCCAAAGAGCAGCCTGAGCTGCGGGGGCGTCCTGTTGTGGTCGGGGGCACTGGGGGCAGGGGAGTGGTCGCGTCGGCCAGCTATGAGGCTCGCAGCTACGGGGTCCACTCAGCCATGCCCACGGCGCAGGCTCGCAAGCTCTGCCCGCACGCCGTGTTCCTGCCGCCGCGCTTCGAGGTCTACAAGAAGTACAGCACCAGCTTCCACGAGGTACTCGGCGGGTTCAGCCCAGCAGTGGAGGGCATTGGCCTCGACGAGGCGTTCGTTGACATAAGCGGCTCGCAGGCGGTCTTCGGAGCTCCCGGCGCCATAGCGGCCCAGGTCCGGGCCAATGTCCTGGGCGAGGTGGGGTTGGCCTGCGCCGTGGGTGCCGGGCCAAGCAAGCTCGTGGCGAAGCTGGCGTCCAAGGCTGCAAAGCCTCGGGCGCGGGTGCCGGGTGTCAGCGCCCGCGGGCAAGGGCAAGTTCCACCCGGCGGCCCGAGCGAGGCCGGCGTGCTGGTGGTCGAACCAGCTGACGTGTTGGGGTTCCTATGGCCGTTGCCTGTGGGGGCACTGTGGGGAGTCGGGCCTGCCGCTCAGGAGCGGCTTGGCCGGCTTGGGGTAGCGACGGTCGAGCAGCTGGCGCGCGTCCCTTTGGAGGCGCTCGTCGGCGCGCTGGGTAAAGCGAACGGCCGGCTCTTGCACGACTTGTCGTGGGGCCGCGACGATCGACCGGTCGTGGGGGAGCGCGCAGTGAAGTCGATCGGCCACGAGGAGACCTACGAAGCCGACATCGTCGACCGCGAAATGCTGGCTCGGCGGTTGGTGGCCATGGCAGATGAGGTAGCTGGGAAGGTGCGTAGCAACGGGCTTATGGCTCGGACCGTCACGTTGAAGCTGCGGTACGCGAACTTCGCTACCGTGACTCGCAGCCACACCTTTTCGTCTCCTCAGGACACAGGCCCTACGCTGTGGCGCTGCGCCAAGACACTCTTGGACGGCCTCGAATTGCGTGCCGGTGTCCGGCTCCTTGGGTTGTCGGCCTCAGGATTGTTGAACGTGTCAGACGCGCCTGGCGAGCAGTTGTCCCTGGCATTCGGGGAGCGCGCCGGCGGGTGGGATGCCGGCGCGCCCGAAGCGGGCGAGTGGGAGCCAGGCGGGAGCTCCAGTTGGAAAAGAGCAAGCCGGGCGGTCGACGCGGTGCGCGGCCGCTTTGGCGGGGATGCCCTGCGGCCGGCCTCGGTCCTTGGTGATGCCAGCAGGCGGCAATAAGGGTTGTCGCCCGGCCCTGTCTCCCACCGGTCACCCTGGCACCTGTGACGGGGCGCGGCGCTATAGGTTCGCATCGGTGAACACTTGGCAGGTGCGGGGGCGGGGGGGTCACTTCAGACGCGCTCCCGGCAGGCGGGCCCCGAGCGGGCACACCCTCGGCCGGCCAGTCCCCAGCGGGCCAGTCCTCAGCGGGCCAGTCCTCACAGGGCCGGCTGTTGCCCCGCAACAGCACAGTCGCCGTGCAGCAGGTCTCGCTGCGGCCCTGGCCGCGTTGCTTGGCGCACTTGGCCTAGGGCAGGCCATGACGGGACCGGCCCCGGCGCCTATTGCGTTGCGGTCGCTCCCTGCCTCGCAACCCAGCGGGTTGCCCCGGGACCAGACGCTGTACACGACTGGTACGGCGACCGGAGCGCCGGCCAATTTCGACCCCCTCGTCCCATCGGCTTATACAGGGACGATGGGCCTGCTCTACGAGCCGCTGTTCCTCTTCGACCCGGCAAAGGGGGAACTGCTCCCATGGCTGGCCGCCTCCGGCACCTGGACCGGGTTGCGCCGGTACCAGCTCCAGGTCCGCCCGGGCGCGTCCTGGGTCGATTCCGGCACGGGCAAGCCACTGGGGCAGGTCTCGGCCGCTGACGTCGCCTACTCGCTGCGCTTGGCCATCTCGAGCCAGTCGGATCCCTATCACGGTGACGTTGCGGGGGTGTCCTCGGTGGCGGTCCAGGGCCAGACGGTGACTGTGGACTTCTTGCCAACGGTCAA
>DASSZK010000213.1:0-10188 GCA_035702845.1 Acidimicrobiales bacterium | reverse complement strand
GGACGAAGTACCCGAGGCGCTGCGACAACGTGTCGCCGCAGCCCTGACGGAGGCGGATTGTCCTGTCAGCTTGCCCGAAGGACCACCGGGATCATCCCAGGGGGCCGGCTCATCCCAGGGGGCCGGATCATCCCAGGGGGCCGGATCATCCCAGGGGGATGGCGAAAAGCGGTGAAGTTAAGGCCTCGGGTGAATAGCTCGCGATCGACGCGGGTAGACAGCGTTGCGTCCGGCAAGGCAACACTTCTAGCCAACGTCAGTGGGAGAGATGAGCGAACGATCACTCGGGGGTCAGAGTTTGAGCGGCGGCGAACGGCCGTCGAAGTCGTTTGGCAGGGGCCGCACTTGTCGCGAGCCTGGCTGCAAGACGAAGCTTTCGATGTACAACAACGGCAAGTACTGCTTCCAACACGAACCGATGGCCGTACCACGGACGCGCGGGCGCAAGATAGCCTGACCGTGCCGTCAGCCGTGGCCCGATGAGCCCGGCGGCCGAGCGGGCAGGAAGGCGGGGCGACGGCCCTGTTTCCTGGGAGCTCGCAGAGAGGATCGCAGTGCGGGTCGCAGCTCGCCAACCGAGCGTCGTCCCCGGGCGTGCCCGGGTCCTCGAAGAGGACTTCGCCGAGCTGACTGCCGAGGCAGAAGAGCTGGTCAGCGCAGAAACGGGGCTTGTCAGTGATGCGGGCGCAGCACGCGCCAGGGTAACGGACCGCCCTGGTTGGGCCAGGGCGAATGTCGCGTCGATGCGCCGCCTGCTGTCGCCGCTGACCGCCAAGCTGGAAGAAGCGATGGCCAAGCCCGCCCTCAGCCTTGGCCCAGTGCCGCTGCGAGCGCCGATCGAGGTGACCCGCCAGCTGAGCGGCGCACAGCTCGGCCTCCTCCTCGGATGGGTTTCCACCCGGGTCCTTGGTCAGTACGACCAGCTGTTGATCGAAGACGACACCGCCGAGGAACAGGACATCGTTTACTACGTGGGCCCCAACATCATCGAGTTGGAGGACCGCTTCGGCTTCCAGCCCCGCCAGTTCCGGTTGTGGATCGCGCTGCACGAGGTCACCCACCGCACCCAGTTCACCGGAGTGCCTTGGCTGCGACCTTACTTCTTCCAGATGGTGTCCTCCCTGCTCGAGGGCGTCGAACCAGGCCCCCAGCACTTCGTCGAAGCCCTGCGGCGCAGTGTCACCGAGGCCCGCTCGGGGGTCAACCCCCTAAAGGAAGCGGGGATCCTCGGTTTACTTGCCTCACCGGCGCAGCGCGAGGCGCTCGACAAGATCGGCGGGCTTATGAGCCTGCTGGAGGGGCACGGTGACATCGTGATGAACCGGGCCGCGGCGGGGCGCCTACCTCAAGCGCCCCGGTTTGCCCAAACGCTGAGCGAGCGCCGGGAACGAGCCGGTGCGGCGAAGGCTATAAGCACGCTGGTCGGCCTCGATGCCAAGATGCGCCAGTACCGCCTGGGCGAGCAGTTCGTAACCGAAGTCGAGAGTGCTGGTGGGCGCGACCTGTTCGACCTCGTGTGGTCGGGGCCGGAGTACTTACCTACGATGTCCGAGATCAAGGCGCCGTTCCTGTGGGTTGAACGGGTAGGTGGCCTTGGCCGCACTGCCTGACAGATCTATGTCCGGCTCTGGGTGAGCTGATTGGCACGGCTACTGGTTGTCGATGACGAACCTGACCTGAGAGAGCTTCTCCGTGTGTCGCTGGCCATGGCCGGGCACTCCGTCGAGGTGGCCGCGGACGGCATCGCAGGCCTGGCTCGGGCGCATGAACTGGTGCCCGACGCGATGGTCCTGGACGTCATGATGCCCGGCCTCGACGGCTGGACCGTACTCGCGGCCATCAAGTCCGACCCGCAGGAGAAGGTGGCTTCCATCCCGGTCGTCATGTTGACGGCGCGCGCCGACGACCTCGATGTCATCCGAGGGGGGATCGAGGGCGCCGTGCGGTACCTGACCAAACCCTTCGCCATCGACGACCTGCGCAGTGCCGTCGCAGACGCTGTTGCCGGCGGCCCCGAACCGCAGCAGCGGCGCGCCGCCCAGCAGGCTGCCCTGGTGCACCTTGCCACGCTGGAACGTGGTTCTCTGCCCGTGCGGACCGCGACCGCACGCCCGCGCATGACCCGCCTGGAACCGGTCAGCGGTGCCCGCTACCCGTCCCCGGCCCAAACGGGTTCGGTTGCCTGGCCGTCGTGGGTAACGCTCGAGCTCCTTACCCAGCGGGACCAGGAGATCCTGGCCGCACTGCTGGCCGGTGAGAGCGTGAACGACGCCCGCGCCAAGCTCGGCGTCAGCCGCAGCTACCTTTACGCGCGCCTGCGAAGCCTGGCGGGAAAGTTGGGCTTCGCCAACAGCCCCGCTCTGCTGGCCGCTTTACGCACCGCTCACGCCCTGCGCGACAGCGGCCGGGCGCCCAGTTGAGGCAGGCTTGCGAGTGGCCACCGCTGGTGCTTTCGCTGGCCCGACGCTGCCCCTTGCCGCCCCCTGGTAGCCGAGTGGTCTGTGCGGTTTCGGGCGGTCCCGACTCTCTGGCCTTGCTCGCACTCGCCGGCGCCTCGGAGCTGGCCGTGCACGTCGTGCACGTGGACCATGGGCTGCGACCGGGCGGCGCCGGCGAGGCGGCCATCGTGGCGAAGGCGTGCGAGGTAGCGGGTGCCACCCTCGATGTGGTCGCTGCTCGGGTGGCACCCGGTCCGGACCAGGAAGCCCGTGCCCGGGCCGCCCGCTACGCGCTGCTGCCCCACGGGGTAATGGTCGGGCACACCGCGGACGACCAGGCGGAGACTGTGCTGCTCAATTTGATGCGTGGGACCGGGTTGGCCGGACTGTCCGGGATGCGTCCGACGGGGGGCGGCCTGCGGGACGTTTGCAGGCCGTTGCTTGGGCTGCGCCGTTCCGAGACGGAGGCGGTCGTGGCTGAGCTGGGTTGGCCCTGCGTGCGCGACGAGTCGAATGAGGATCTTAGCTATAGACGCAATCAGGTTCGCCACGAGCTCTTACCCCTGCTCAAGTCCATCTCCGGCCGGGACCCCGTGCCGCTGCTGGCCCGCATGGCACGGCTCGTAGCCGAGGACGATGATCTGCTGGGAACCCTGGCCGCCACCATCGACGCCTCCGACGTGCGGGCGCTGCGGGAGGCGCCGAAGCCACTAGCCATGCGCGCACTTCGCACCTGGCTCCGAGCGGGCGAGGGTGCCGAGATGCACCCCCCTTCACTGGCAGAGTTGCAGCGGGTATGGGCTGTCGTGGACGGTTCAGTCAAAGCTTGCCAACTGGCTGGAGGCCGCCGGCTCAGCCGTAGCCGCGGAAGGCTGCACCTTTCGCCTGGGGCGGCGTCACCGGGGGTATAGGTTGGCAGGACCATGTCTCCTGGGCAGCGCTGGTATGAGCAAGATGGGACGTTGGCCGAAGTCGTCGTCAGCGAAGAGGACATCCGCCGGCGGGTAGCCGAGCTCGGCGCGCAGATCACCTCGGACTACGCCGGCCGCCCACCGCTGCTGGTGGGAGTGCTGAAGGGCGCCTTCGTGTTCATGAGCGACCTGGCACGGGCCATAGACCTACCGGTTGAGTTCGACTTCATGGCTGTCGCCTCTTACGGCAGCAGCACCCGGACCAGCGGCGTGGTGCGGATCGTGAAGGACCTCGACACCGATCTGGCCGGCCGCCACGTCCTTGTGGTGGAGGACATAGTCGACTCCGGGCTGACGCTCGCCTTCTTGTTGCGCAACCTGGCGGCACGGCACCCGGCCAGCCTGGGGGTCTGCGCCCTGCTCACCAAGGACGCCATCACCGACGTGCCGGAGCTGGCCTATGTGGGTTTCCGCATCCCGAACGACTTCGTAGTCGGCTACGGCCTGGACCTGGCCGAGCGCTATCGCAACGTGGGCTGCATCCTGCGGTACCGCGAAACCGCGGAGCGGCCTTGATCGACCACGCTCGCGTCGCGGCAGGCGTGCGCGAGATCCTGATCGGGATCGGCGAGGACCCCGAGCGCGACGGTTTGAGGGAAACTCCGGCCCGCGTGGCCAGGATGTACGCCGAGCTGTTCGCCGGCTTGGAGCAAGAGCCGGGAGAGCACCTGAAGGCGACCTTCGAGGTGGACCATGACGAGCTTGTCCTGGTGCGTGACATAGGCCTGTTCAGCATCTGCGAGCACCATCTGGTGCCCTGGTTCGGCCACGCCCACGTCGCCTACATCCCCGGGGAGGGTCGCCGGGTCGCCGGGCTGTCCAAATTGGCACGCCTGGTAGAGGGTTACGCCAGACGCCCTCAGGTGCAGGAGCGGCTGACCTCACAGGTGGCGGACGCGTTGCTCGAGTACCTGCAACCTCGTGGCGCCCTCGTCGTGGTCGAGGCGGAGCACCTGTGTATGTCCATGCGAGGGATCCAAAAGCCGGGAGCGGTGACTGTCACTTCAGCGGTGCGAGGACATTTCCTCACCAGCGCTGCGGCGCGAGCCGAAGCGATGAGCTTCATCCACGCTTCGCCCCGCCACGTATAACTGGCACCAGCGTGCGCCAGAGCGCCGTTGGTGCCGGCTCCGCTGGCGCCGCTGGCCCTTAGAGGTTCACGCCCAGATGCCGTTCACGCCCAGATGCCGTTCACGCCCGGATGGCAGGCGCGACCATGGCGATGACGCCGCCGACGAGCACCAGCGCCGTCCCCACCCGGTAAAGCAGGCTCCCGAGGGCCTCATAGAGCTCGGGCTCGATCAGCTGGCCGGGACCGAAGTAACGCTTGCGCCAGCGTGCGCCGACGCCCGAGAAGAGCGCGACCGCCCCGTACGCGCATATGAGTGCTCCGAGGTGGGCGTGGATGGAGCTCATCGCCCACCACGTGCTCGCGCCGAGCGAGGCCATCTTTACCAAAGCCCAGACCCGCGTGAGCCAAATGTGCGCAGGCGCCGGGCCCCGGGGGCGCGGGCGTTCGGGGATGGCGCTCAGGTCCAGCGCCCCAGCCGCCACACTTGTGCGGGCATCTGCCGGGATCTGGCCGGAAAGGTCGGCGACTGGGGCCAGCCGGCGGTTCGCGGCAGCCCAATCCTTGACCAACCAGTCCTCACCCTCCACGCAAGTCGCCTTCGACATCCGTGGGCGCGCGCTTTAGCGCGGCCCGCAAACCCCGGGGCGGCTCGTGTGCCCGGCCGCTACCAGTAAGCTGATGCACCGCCATGGCCCTTGTTATGGGCGTGCTAAACGTCACGCCGGATTCTTTCTACGATGGAGGGCGCTGGCACGGATTGGAGCAGGCGGTGGCCCATGGTGCCGAGATGTTCGCCAATGGTGCGCACGTTGTCGACGTCGGCGGCGAGTCCACTCGCCCTCACGCTCAACCGGTGAGCGAGGCGGAGGAGCTGCGCAGGGTGGTACCCGTGGTGCGCGAACTTGCTGCCCTGGCACCATCTGGTGCTCGCATCTCGGTCGACACCCGTAAAGCCGCCGTGGCGGAGGCCGCCCTGGGAGCGGGGGCGACAATAGTCAACGATGTTTCCGCCTCTTTGTGGCCTGTTGCGGCAGCCTGGGGAGCTGGCTGGGTCGCAATGCACATGAGGGGCGAGCCGGCAGACATGATGTCCAAGGCCAGCTACGGCGACGTGGTGGGGGAGGTGTCGGCCTACCTGGTGAGCCGGGCGGAGCAGGCGCAAAAGGCCGGCGTGCGCGAAATCTGGGTGGACCCCGGGATCGGGTTCGCCAAGAAGACGGAGCACAACCTGGCCATCCTTGGTCGCCTGCGCGAGCTTGTGGGCACGGGTTGGCCCGTGGCGGTAGGGCTTTCACGTAAGCGCTTCACGGGAGCGGTCGTCGGGGCGGAAGAGTCCCCTGCTCCCTTGGAGGACCGTTTGGAACCTTCGCTGGCCGGTGCCGTGTGGGCTTTACTGTGCGGCGCGGCGATGGTGAGGGCACATGACGTCGCCGCGACGGCCATGGCGTTGGAGCTGGTGGGTCAGGGCGGAGGGCGACAGTGACGAGTATGCGGGGCAAGTGGGCCGCAGGCATTAAGCCTCGGTTCTTCACATGGGTGATCAAGGACAAGCTCGCCGTTTGCGAACGTCCTGGGGGGTACGCGCGCAACCACCGCAAGGTCCGCCGGCGCGAAGAAATTCTCTGGCTCAAGTGCCAAGGATTTACAAGGGTGTTGTCGCTGCTCGCCTCCCCTCACAACCTCCATGCCTACGACGAGGAGCACCTCCCGTGGACGCATGTGCCGTTGTCCGTGAACGCCGACCCGCTGGCAGTCCTCCCGGAGGTTTACGACAGCCTGCGGACTTGGCTGCGCGACGGCGAGCGCGTCCTGGTGCACCAAGAAGAGATCAGCGACCGCCTCATGGGCGTGGTCGCCGGTTACCTGTTCTGGAGCGGGCTGATCGGGGCGGGTGCCCAGGCTGTTGCCATTGTCGAGCGGCTTTTTGGGCGGCAAATGGGCCCAGCCGGGCGCGAGCTCGTGGCACTGGTGCCGTCAATGCCGGGTGCTGCTACGTCGGCTCCAGAGGGTGGCGCAGTGGTCGGCCCCGCAACACTGGGAGCACCGGTGGCACTGGTAGCACCCGTAGCATTGGGAACAGACGAGCCACTGCTCCCCGAAACCGGCGCACTCGAGACCGGTGCGCTGGAGACTGGCGCTCTCGAGACTGGGGTCCTGGGGACCGGTGACGCAGAGGCCGGCCTTTGAGCTTTCCGGCGCAGGCGGCCACCGGCGTGCTCGAACTGCGGGGTTTGCGTTTTTTTGGGTGCCATGGGTTGTTGCCGGAGGAAAGAGAGCGGTGCCAGCCCTTCGAAGTCGATCTCGACGTGCACGCCGATTTCGGTGTTGCCTGTCGTGACGACGACATTCGGGGGACGGTGGACTACTCCGGTTTGTGCGAGGCGGTGCGCCGGGTCGTCCACGGTCCACGAGTCGGCCTCTTGGAGCGCTTGGCTGAGCTGATTGCCGCCGAGGTGGCTGCGGCGGCGCCTGTTGCCACCGAGGTAGGGGTCGTCGTGCGCAAGCTCCGCCCCCCGGTGCCGTATGAGCTGGCCACGGTGGGGGTAAGGGTCCGCCGTCGGGTTGGCACCCCAGATGGCGCCTGAGGCTGACCGGGACACGGACGCCGAGCTGCGCCGAGCCTTTGTCGCCCTGGGTTCGAACCTCGGTGACAGGCTTGGCTACCTGCGAGCAGGGGCGGCGGCGTTGCCCGATGTTGTCGCTGCTTCGTCGGTCTATGAGACCGAACCGGTCGGAGGCCCGGCTGGGCAGGGGCCGTACCTCAACGCCGTAGTCGAGTTGCGCACGCTGGCGTCGCCCGAAGAGCTCCTCTCGGCGGCCCACGTGGCGGAGGCGAGTGCCGGAAGGGAGCGCGGCGAGCGCTGGGGCCCTCGCACCCTGGACGTGGACCTGTTACTGGTCGGCGACCTGCGCATTAGTTCGGCAGTTCTGGAAGTCCCGCACCCGCGCATGTGGGAAAGGGGCTTCGTGCTGGTGCCTCTGGGCGAGCTGGCGCCAGAGCTGGTGGAGGGCGTCCTCAGTGCCCAAATGGCAAGAGGGGTGCGCAAGGCGCAAGGATCGGTGTGGCCATGATCGTCACCACCAGCGCAGCGCACGTGCGCGACCTGACAGAGCAGACGAGGCGAAAGGGCGGCAACGTCGGGCTACACCCGACGATGGGTGCGCTCCATGGCGGCCACATTGCCAACATCGCCACGATGGCTGCGCAGTGCGATCTGTCGGTCGTGACTGTGTTCGTCAACCCCCTCCAGTTCGGCCCGAGCGAGGATTTCGACGCCTACCCGCGCAAGCTGGAGGCCGATATCGCGGTAGCTGAACAGGCCGGCGCTGATGTGGTTTTTGCACCGTCCCAGGCCGAAATGTACCCTGAACCGCCTTTGACCAGGGTCACGGTCGCAGGGTTGTCCGAGCGATGGGAAGGTGAGCACCGGCCCGGCCATTTCGATGGTGTAGCCACCGTGGTGGCGAAGTTGTTCGCCATCGCCGGGCCGTGCTGGGCCTACTTCGGGGAGAAGGACTACCAGCAATTACTGGTCGTACGCCGGATGGTCAGCGACCTTTCGATGCCCGTCGTGGTGGTCCCGTGCGCGACGGTGCGAGAGCCGGACGGGCTGGCGCTTTCGAGCCGGAACCAGTACCTGGACGACGAGGCCCGCCGCGCCGCCCCGGTACTTTACTGGTCGCTCCTCGCCGGCAAGCGGGCAATAGAAGAACAGGGTGCCCTTGACGGGGCACAGGTTCGTAAGGCCATGCTGGAGGTGCTGCAAGCCGAGCCGCTGGCGCAAGTGGGGTACGCGGCGGTGGTGTCGACGTCCACGCTCGAGCCGATCGACGTGGTCGATGGAGCCGCGCGGTTACTGGTTGCAGCTCGCGTCGGGGCCGCACGCTTGATCGACAATCTCGGAGCCAACGAGGACGCCCCATGTTGATGGCGGTCGATGTCGGCAATACCCAGATAGTCGTAGGGCTCTTCTCTCTACCCGGTGGGGGGCAGCGTGGCGAGCTGCTCCACCACTGGCGCGTCGGCACGCACTCCACCTACACCGCAGACGAGCTGAGCTTGCAGCTCACCCAACTGCTGGCTCTGGACGGCCTCGACCTGGCACAGGTAAGCGGGGCGGTGGTCGCCTGCGTCGTGCCGCCACTGCAGGTCGCTTTGCGAGAGGTCCTGGCCAACCGCCTACAGGTACCTTCGGTCATGGTCGGGCCCGGCGTGCGTACCGGGATGCCAATGCTGGTGGACAACCCCAAAGAAGTCGGCGCCGACCGCATTGCTGATGTGGTTGCGGCTTACGAGCGCTATGGAGGCCCGGCGATCGTGGTCGACTTCGGCACTGCGACCAACTTCGAGGTTGTCTCCGAGCGCGGGGAGTACCTCGGCGGCGTCCTGTTCCCGGGGTTGGAGGTTTCTCTGAACGCTTTGACATCGCGCGGTGCCATGCTGCCCCGAGTCGACATTGCGCCGCCGCAAAGAGGGGTCCTCGGCAAAAACACCGTGGAACAGCTCCAATCTGGCATCTTTTACGGTTTCGGGGCGCTGGTCGAGGGAGTCTGTGCCCGGATCGAGCAAGAAGTGGGGCACGCCACAGTCATCGCCACGGGCGGCCTCGCTCCCGTGGTCTTGGGAGCGTCCCCGGTGATCGACCACTGGGAGCCGTGGCTCACCCTGTACGGGCTCCAAGCCATATACCATCGCAACCAATCCGATGCCTGAACTACCGCACAGCACACAACTTCAAGACAGCACAGAGCTCCAAGACAGCACAGAGCTCCAAGAGGCCCAAAAGAGCACAGCTGTGCCCTATCGCGTCGACGTGACGGCCCATGCGCAGGAACTGCACGACCGTTATGGCGAACTCGCCCCCGGGACGTCTTCGGGAGAGACGGTGACGGTGGCGGGCCGGGTCATGCTGCGCCGGGAGATGGGCAAGCTGACCTTCGTCACTCTGACCGAGTGGACGGGAAGTGTGCAGCTGTTCGCGGGCACGCAATGGACTGATCGGTTCCCCGAGTTCAACCGCCTGTCACTCGGCGATTGGATAAGCGCGACAGGTGAGGTGGTGAGGACCCGCACCGGCGAGCTCTCCGTGAAGGTGGCCACGTGGCAGGTGCTGGCCGAGGCGCGCCGGTCTTTTGGCGACAAATGGCGTGGGATCACTGACGTGGACACGCGGTACCGCCAGCGCTATGCCGATCTCTGGGCCAACCCGACATCCCGCCAGACGTTGCTCGACCGCAGCCGTACCGTCTCGACGCTTCGCCATCATTTGGAGTCCAAGGGCTTTGTCGAGGTGGAGACGCCTGTCTTCCATCCCGTCCCCGGCGGCGCGACGGCCCGGCCGTTCGTTACCCACCACAATGCTCTGGACATGGAGCTTTACCTGCGCATAGCACTAGAGCTTCATCTAAAGCGCCTGGTGGTCGGCGGCATGGAAAAAGTGTTCGAGATCGGCAGGACTTTCCGCAACGAAGGGCTCTCTCCGCGGCACAACCCGGAGTTCACGATGCTCGAGGTGTACCAGGCTTACGCCGACTACACGGACATGATGGAGCTGACCGAGCAGATGGTGGTGGCGGCTGCTCTCGCCGTGCGCGGGACGACCAAATTGTCGTACGGCGGCAGGGATCTCGACCTGGCACCACCTTGGCGACGCGCCACCATGGTCGAGCTCATCGCCGAGCATTCGGGTGAGGTCGTCGACGTTTC
>DASSZK010000155.1:0-10413 GCA_035702845.1 Acidimicrobiales bacterium | reverse complement strand
GAGTTGGCCAGCTTCGACCGGCCTGAGCGAGACGCAACCGACGGCGCCCATGAACGGGCCGTAATGCCCACCGAGGCAGCCCCAGGGCCCGCCGCCGGCGCTATCGATGCGGGCCACTCCTCCGGCCCTGCCCGTCCCTCTGGCCTGCTCCGCCAGTCAGGCCTGCTGCATCCTTCGGGGCTGCTGCATCCTTCGGGGCTGCTGCACCCGTCCGGTCAGGGCTCCTATAAGGCGGGCCGCCGGCAGTGGTCGGACCCGGCGATGGTGAGCGTGGACCGCTGGCTCGCTCACTGGCCAGGCGTTGCCGGCGTGAGCGCTGTTTCGTGGTGGGCAGCCCGCGTTGGTGCGGGCGGCCTCCTGGTCTACGTGGGGGCGCACGCCGCTTGGCCGAGCGCCGCGCCCGCCGTGGCGGTGATCGTGGCCGCCGTCCTCGCCCTTGTCAGCCTGCTGCCGGGCACACGCCACCTGGTCCACCTGGCGCTGGGCACGGTCGCCGCCACGGGCCTGGTCCTGAGCGTGTCGGGCACAGTCGCGCTGATAGCTCACGGTACCCGGGGCCACTTCCTGCCACAGGTGCCGCTGTGGGCCGCCGCCTCCTCCCCGTCGCCGGGGACCGTGGCCTCCCCAGGGACTGTGGCCATCGCCGCAACCACCACCGTCGTCGTCCTGTGCCTCGCTGCCGTATGCCTACCTGCCGTGACACCGGCGACATCTGGCGGTGGCGGGCGCCACACCGTCTGGGTTATCTGGGCGGCCGTCGGCAGCGCCGTGGCGACATGGACGGTCGCCGTCCCGCTCCTGCTTCGGGGCGCTGGCTTGTCAGTGCACACCATGTCGGTCGCCGCCGGCAGCCCGGGAGCCCTGCGCTCCATGCTTGGCGTCCTGTTGCAACCCCTCGCAGGCAGCTCCAGCCCCCAGATGGCGGGGACTTTGCTCGGCGCTTGCTGCATGGCCGGTGCGCTCGGGGCGGTCGCCGGCGGTACCGGACTGGCCGAGACAGCCATGGCTGCAGCCCGCGCCACCCGCGCGGGGCGTCACGGGACCGTGCTTGGGATGCCAGGTACAGGCCAACGCCAGTCGGCGAACCGCTCGCTGCCCTTCGCGCCCCTGGTCGGGACGGCGGTTGCCAGCAGTGCGGCTGCAGGCAGTGCTGCCTTCGCCGGCCCCCGAGGATGGCTCGTGGTCGCCCTGGGAAGCCTGGCCAGCGGAGCGCTCGCCCTGACCACTCTCGCACCCCCGGTGCTCCGCCAGTGCCAGAGAGTCCCGAGACCCATTCGGGCGTGGGTCGGGGCCACTTGGGCGATCGTTGTCACCGTCGCTATTGGTGCGGCCGGGCCGGCGACGTTGTCGGTCGTCGGGGGCGTTGCCCTGAGCGGGGCGTTCGCCATGGGCTGGCGAGGGGGTGGGGACAGCCAGCACCAAGGGCTCAAGACCCGTAGCTGGAACAGCCGGCACCTGGCGATCCCGTGGAGCACGGCGGCAGGTGCGCTGGTGAGCGGGGCTGCCGTCATGGCTCTTGAGGTACTTCCTCTCGGCGGGGGCCACATGAGCTCGGCTATATGGCGAGGCCTGGGCGTCTGGGTCATGGGCGCCGGCATCGTGGTGCTGGCCATCTTCCCCGCCACGTCCCGTCTTCGCGTCGAGCACATGACACGTACGGCTCTAGCCCTCAGCGACAAGGCCCTACCGGCCCTTGCCAGTGCGCTCGAAGGGCTTGCCAGCGGCGAACCTGCCCGCTCGGCCACGGCTGAGGTGTCCGAGCTCAAGGCGGCGACCCGCCCTCTCGAAAGCGAGCTGAAGGCCTACCGAGGCACGGACGAGCTCGTCGCGTTGACGACAGCCCTCGTCGAAGCCTCGCACCAGATCCAACGCCTCGCCGCCGGCGTGGAGGCTGTGGCCCGCCTCGACGGCAGGCGCCTGGAGGAGCTGGTCGAAGAACGCACCGCGGCCCTGTCCAATGTGAACCGCCACCTTGTCGACTCGCAGCTGCGGCGGCGCCAACTTCTGGACAGGACCGTACGGGTCGCAGAAGGAGAGCGGGCCCGCATCGCCGCCAACCTCCATGACGGCCCCATCCAAAGGCTGGCCGCGCTGGGCTTGGTAATGGACCGCTGCCGCCTTCGCCTGGACCGCGACGATCACAAAGGCGCCAAGGATCTCGTGAAGAGGGCGCGAACCGAGCTCTCGAACGAGATCCAGAACCTGCGCCAGATGATGAGCGAGCTGCGACCGCCCATCCTCGACGAGGGCGGCCTGCACGCGGCGATTTCTGACCAGCTCTCGGCTTGGAGTGCGCAGACGGGTATAGAAACCCGCTTCGAGCCCGCTCAGCATTCACACCTGAGCCCCAACAGCGAGATGGTGCTTTACCGGGTCGTCCAAGAAGCTCTGGCAAATATCGCCAAGCATTCCCGGGCGTCATTGGCAACAGTTTCAATAGTCCCGGCGGGCAACGGCGTCCAGTTGACAGTGCGCGACAACGGGCGCGGGTTCTCTAGCTCTTCCCAGCCAGACTTGGTGCGCGGGGGCCATTTCGGCCTTGTCGTAATGCGCGAGAGAGTCGAACTGGCCGCCGGGCGCTTCGAACTGACGAGCGCCCCGAACACAGGGACGGAAGTGACCGCTTGGATGCCGACCATATCCACCAGCGAACCGGTAGAAGCCGCATGAAAACAGGAGCCATATGAGCGCCGCCCGCATGCCCCGCCTCGTCGTTGTCGATGACGACACTGCGCTCGCTGAAGAGCTCGCCGGCCTCTTCGCCGACGTAGGTTACGAAGTCACCGGCGTAGCCCACGCCGCCAGGGACGGCATAGACCTCGTTGACCGGACGCGGCCCGACGTCGTCGTGATGGACGTGCGCATGGAGGGCATGAGCGGCACAGAGGCTGCCCACGTCCTGCGCCGCGAGCACCCCGACGTCCCCGTGGTCCTGCTGTCGGCGTACGACGACGAAGGTATCGTCAGGGCCGCTGAAGAAGCCGATGTGGCTGCTTACCTGGTCAAGGGTTGCTCCGCCGGCGAACTGTTGTCCACGGTCGGCACGGTCATAAAACTGAGCCACGGGCGCCGGCGCGATGCGTCGAGGAGGTACCCACCATGAGCTTTTTCAGCCGGCGGGTGCCCGGGACGCATTTCAATGCTTCGCCCTCACAGGAACTAGCCGCTTTTAGCGTCACCCCGGCGCCGACGCCCCAAAAGGGCCCGGCGCAGGCGACCGGCCTCAATGAGGTCGCGGAGCTAGAGAGCCTGACCACGAGGGACCTCGAAGTGCCCGGCGACCCTGAAGCGCTCAGCGAGCTCCGGAGCCCAAGCGAGCGCGATGTCGCCGATCTGTCTGCTCTCAGCGGAGTAAGGCGCTCCTTGCCTCCGGCACTGAGCGACTTGCCCCGGCCCGATGCGGACATCTTCGAGGGCCCAGGCGGCTTGCGGGTTTATACCGTCCTCGTGGCCGACGACGCTCCCTCGACCCGCCAAGCCTTGGCGGAGCTTCTCGAAGACACCAGCGACCTCGTTTGCGTGGCCGCAGTTGGCGACGCCGGGGCGGCCATTGCGCAAGCGGCTCACTTCCAGCCGGACGTAGCCGTCTTGGACGTGCTGATGCCCGGAGGCGGTGGCCTGGCAGCAGCGTTAGGGATACGGGAGGTCTCTCCTCGTACCCGGCTCCTGGCCTACTCGGCTGCCGCCGACCGCTCGTCGGTGGTGCAGATGCTGCGTAGCGGCGCCCGCGGTTACCTCGTGAAGGGCTCGCCGGCGCACGATCTCCTCGAAGGGCTACGCAGGTGCGCCGAGGGAGCTACTGCGCTCTCAGCGGGTCTCTCGGACCACCTCATTGCTGAGATGGGTGAGCTCGGGCGGGCCGAGCGGGCCTTCAGCGCGGCAGCCAAAGCCCGCTACGAGCGCCTCTACCAGCTGCTCCAACCCGGGGTCTCCTCCCCCATGTACCAGCCCGTCGTGTACCTACGGACGGGCGACCTCGCCGGTTACGAAGCGTTGACGGACTTCACTGCGGGGCCCAGTTTCAGCACCGAGGACATATTCCGGGAAGCGCACCACGTCGGGCTCGGGGTCGAGCTGGAGCTACACACGGCCCGCATGGCTGTGGCCGGGTTCCGGGAAGCCCTTCAGCGCACCCCCGGCGCTTACCTTGCCGTCAACGCCTCGCCCGGCCTGCTGTACCGACCGGCGCTCCTCGAGGTCCTTGCCGACCTACCTCCCAGCAGGGTCGTGGTCGAGATCACCGAGCAACGCCAGTTCGATTCGTACGACCAGTTGCGCGAGACCGTCTGCCTCGTGCACGAGCGGGGCATGAGGGTCGCTGTCGACGACATGGGCAGTGGCTTCGCGGGTCTACAACGCCTCGTGGACGTGCGCCCCGAGATCGTGAAGCTGGACAGGGCTTTGACCAGCCAGATCGACACCGACCCTCCCAGGAGGGCACTCGTCACAGCCATGCGCCAGTTCGCCGACGACATGGGGATCGTCGTGGTGGCCGAGGGTATCGAGCGCGAGGAACAACTCGTGGTGCTGCGCGACATAGGGGTCGACTGTGGCCAGGGGTACCTGCTCGGGCGACCGGCACCGCTGCCTGTGTGACCAACCTGCCTGTGTGACCAACCTGCCTGTGTGACCAAACAGTGTGACCGGCAAGTGTGATGCTCCTCGGTCACACGGCTGCATGACTGGGGGGCGGTACAACAACTCGTCCGCCCCCGGGGCGCCGCTCCCTTAACATGGGGCGATGGATTCTCGCAGCTCGGCCTTCCTTGATGCTGTCCACGAATCGTTCGTGGTCTTCGACGGGGCAACCGGCACCAACTTGCAGGTCCTCGGGCTGAGCGCCGACGATTTTGGTGGCCCCGCTTTCGAGGGTTGCAACGAGCTCCTTTGCGAGACCCGCCCCGACGCCATCGCCGAGCTTCACCGCAGTTTCTTCGAGGTGGGTTCCCAGGTGGTCGAAACCAATAGTTTCGGCTCGCTCCCCTGGGTGCTCTCCGAGTACGGGATCGCAGGCAAGGCTTACGAACTTGCCCGCAGATCGGCCGAGATAGCCCGGGAAGTCGCAGGCGGGTACGGGCCCGGGCACTGGGTCGCAGGATCGCTTGGCCCAGGGACGAAACTGGTGTCCCTCGGGCACATTTCATTTACCGAGATGCGCGACGGCTACCAGGAGGCAGCAGCCGGCCTACTCGCCGGGGGCGCTGACCTTTTGATGGTAGAGACCGTTTACGACCTTCTTGCCGCCAAGGCTGGGGTCATCGGTTGCCGCCGGGCGATGGTCGCCGCCGGGCGTGAAGTGCCGTTGCAGGTCCAGGTGACCATTGAAACGACGGGGCGGATGTTGCTCGGTAGCGAGATCGGCGCGGCGCTCACCACCTTGGACGCCATGCGGCCCGACGTCTTCGGGCTCAACTGTGCCACCGGGCCCGCTGAGATGGGCGAACACTTGCGGTACCTGAGCGCGCATTGCGGGGTACCCATCAGCTGCCTCCCCAATGCCGGGCTACCGAGCGTCGTCGATGGCAAGATGCACTACGACCTGACGCCGGAGCAGCTTGCCGATTACCACTACCGCTTCGTAACCGAGCTCGGCGTACGAGTGGTCGGAGGTTGCTGCGGGACTTCACCGGCACATCTCGATGCCGTCGTGCGTAGGCTCGCGGGGGCAACGCCCGCCAAGCGCCAAGCCGATTTCGAGCCTGGTTGTGCCTCGTTGTACACCCACGTCCCTTACGACCAGGCCCCTTCGGTGTTGAACGTCGGCGAGCGCACGAACGCCAACGGTTCGAAGAAGTTCAGGGAAGCCATGCTGGCCGGCGACTGGGACACTTGCACGGCAATGGCCAAAGAGGCCGTGCGAGCTGGATCTCACGTGCTCGACGTGTGCGTGGACTACACGGGCGCGGACGGCGTCGCCGACATGGCAGAGGTTTCGTCCCGCTTTGCCACCCAGTCGACGCTACCGCTCATGCTGGACTCGACGGAGTCCCCTGTAATTGAATGCGGGCTGCAGCGCACGACGGGCAAGCCGATAATCAATTCCGTCAACTTGGAGGAGGGTGACGCGCCCGGGACCCGCCTCGACCAATTCCTCACGCTGGCCCGCGAGTACGGCGCTGCCGTCGTGTGCACCTGCATCGACACCCAAGGCCAGGCGCGCACCGCAGAGTGGAAACTGAGAGCGGCATCGGAGATATACGACCTTGCCGTCAACCGCTACGGCATAGCGCCTGAGGACCTGTTCTTCGATGCCCTCGTCCTGCCCGTCAGCACCGGCATGGAAGAAAGCAGGCGCGACGGCATCGAGACGATCGAGGGCGTGCGCCTCATCAAGCAGAACCTGCCGGGGGCGCGAACGTTGCTCGGCATATCCAATGTTTCATTTGGTTTGAACCCTGCCGCTCGCCAAGCCCTGAATTCGGTGTTCCTGCATGAGTGCCAACAGGCCGGCTTGGACGCGGCCATAGTCAACTCGGCTCGCATCTCGCCCCTCGACCGGATCGCCCCAGAGGCAGTCAAGGTCTGCCTCGACCTGATTTATGACCGTAGGGATCCCGCTAGCGGTTACGACCCTCTCTCCGAGCTGTTGCGGTTGTACGAAGGCGTTGCTTCCAACGTTGACGACGCCGAGGACCGTAGCGGCTGGGAGGTCGAACGCCGGCTGGAGCAGCGAGTGGTCGACGGCGCCCGGGAAGGGCTGGAGGCTGAACTGACCGAGGCGCTAGGCGCCGGCTGGGCCGCCCTAGACCTCGTGAACGGGCCCCTGATGGCGGGCATGAAGACCGTGGGCGAGCTGTTCGGCTCCGGGCGCATGCAACTACCCTTCGTACTGCAGTCCGCCGAGGTCATGAAGTCCGCTGTGGCCTTCCTCGAGCCGCATATGTCCAAATCGGACGACCGCGGCAAGGGGCGCGTCGTGCTCGCCACGGTAAAGGGAGATGTCCACGACATAGGCAAGAACCTGGTCGACATCATCCTCACCAACAACGGCTACGAGGTCTACAACCTGGGCATCAAGGTGCCGCTGTCGGAGATGGTGGCCAAGGCCGAAGAGGTACAAGCGGACGTGATCGGCATGTCCGGGTTGCTCGTCAAGTCGACGCTCATAATGCGCGACAACCTATTGGAGCTCAATGAACGCGGGCTGGAACGCTTCCCAGTGATCCTTGGTGGTGCTGCCTTGACGCGCACCTACGTGGAGCGAGACCTACGATCCGAGTACAAAGGACGTCTTTTTTACGGCAAGGACGCCTTCGAAGGACTGCACACCATTGACAAGTTGCTGGATCTGGCTCGGTCGGGCGCTGACGAGCCCGACTTTGGCAGGGCCCTCGGCGGCCGCGCCGGGGTCCCCCGCCGGCACTCGGGCGGGCCCGCGACGCCGGGCATAACGGCCGATAAACCTGCCAGAGCCCCATCGGTCCGCAGCGACAACCCTGTCTTGACGCCGCCGTTCCTAGGGGCCCGCATAGAAAGAGGGCTCCCCCTCGACGACATTGCGGCTTATCTAAACGAGACTTCGCTGTTCCGCAACCAGTGGGGGTACCGGCCCGAAGGCGGCGAAAACGATGGCGAGTTCAAGACGCGCATCCGCTCGGTGCTGCGCGAGCAGCTGGCAGCCGCCCGCGAATCCGATGTACTGCGCCCCGCTGTTGCCTACGGCTATTTCCCCGCCAACGCCGATGGCGACGAGCTAGTCATATGGGCTGACGAGCGGCGCAGCTCCGAGGTCACCCGGTTTTCTTTCCCCCGCCAGGGTGCCGACCCATGGCTTTGCGTCGCCGACTTCTTCCGCCCAGTTTCCTCACCGGAGACCGACTATGTGGCCTTCCACCTTGTCACCATGGGCGCGGCGGCATCCGAACGCGCCGCGGAGCTGTTCAGCGCGAACCGCTATAGCGAGTACCTGCACCTGCACGGTTTATCGGTGGAGATGACCGAAGCCCTCGCCGAGTACTGGCATCGCAGGGTTCGCGAAGAGTGGGGCTTCGCCTCAGAAGACGGGCCCACCCTCACCGGTCTGTTCCGCCAGCAGTACCGTGGCGGCCGCTACTCGTGGGGTTACCCGGCCTGCCCGGACCTGGAAGACAATGCCCGCTGCGCCTGGCTCCTGGGAGCTGACCGCCTCGGCGTGGAATGCAGCGAAGAGACCTCCTGGCAGTTCCATCCTGAACAGACCACAGCCGCCATCATCTGCCACCACCCTCAGGCCAAGTACTTTGTCGTCCGCAAGACGCTGGGTGCCGTGACTGGAGAAGAAGTTGCCGGCAACAACCCCCCGGTTGTAGCAGGGAACAACTAACGCCACCGCACGCAGCGCAGCAGCGGCAATACCGTCTAGGGCTCAATCCGCAGCGATGGCGCCGGCAGCCGGCCGTGTTTGTGCCGCCCGTCTGCCGGCACGGACCATGGTGCCCGCGGCCTCGCTGTCGCGCATAGCCAGGGAACCGACGACGGCGGCCAAAGCAAATGCGGCTGCGACCAAGAACGCGATGCGGTAGGCCAAGAAGTGAGGCGTTAGGCGAGGGCCGCTGGCGCGAACGAATGGCTTCACGGCAACGATCGCCGTGGTAAGAGCGGCCACGCCGACCGCACCTCCCAGCTGTCGCACCGCATTGAACAATGTGGACGCGCGCCCTGTCGCTGCGGGCGAAATAGTGGCGAACGTCGCCGCCTGAGTCGGCACGAAGACCTGGCCCATCGAGAGCCCAAGGACAAACATGAGCAAACGGGCCCACCATAGGCTCGTGGTCGCTCCGAGCAACGCCATCAACGCCACCGTCGTACCAACGGCGACCAGACCGCCGGTTATGTGACGGCGCGGCCCCAGCCGGGGATAGACAACCCTGGAAGCGACTTGTGCACCCATCATCACGCCGATGGCCTCGGGGAAAGTGCTCAGCCCGGACTGAAGTGCGCTCAACCCACGCCCGTCCTGATAGTAGAGCGACACGGCGTAGAGGACCCCGAAGAAAGCGACCGATACGAGCACCATCACGATGTTGCCCGACCTGAACAACCGGTTAGTGAGCAGGCGGAGCGCCACGATGGGTTCTCTCGTGCGCAGCTCCACGACCGTCATGGCCACAAGCAGCACGGCACCCACCCCGATGGTCGCGAGCACCTCATCCGACGACCATCCCACCTGAGGCCCTTCGGACACCCCGTACATGAGCGAGCCCAGCCCGATGCCTGAGAGAGCGAAACCGGCGATGTCGAAGGAACCCGGCTTGGGTTGTGCCTCTTGGACGAGGAACACCGACCCGAACACGATGGCGGCTATACCAATCGGCAAATTGACATAGAACACCCACCGCCAGGTGGCGTCTGTCACTAGAACACCGCCGATTACGGGGCCGAGAGCTGGGGCCAGGGTGGTCGGGATCGTCAAAATGGCAGACGCCCGCACTCGCTCTGCGGGTGGAAAAGCCCTAAAGAGCATGGCCAGGCCTACCGGTGCCATCATCCCGCCGCCGACGCCTTGGAGCACCCGGTAGCTTACGAGCTCGTCGAGCGAAGTGGCTGTGCCGCACAAGGCAGAGGCCGCAGTGAAGACGGCGATGGCGGCCAAGAGTACGCGTTTGCCACCGAACCTGTCCCCGAGCCACCCCGAAGCAGGTATGAACACGGCCAGGCTGACCAGGAACGAGATGGAGATCGTGTCCACGGCTGTCGCGGGTACACGGAAGTCCCGGCCGATGGTGGGCAAAGCAACGTTCACGATGGTCGCATCCATGATCGACATGAACATGGCCGCCACGAAAACCACACTCACGGCGATCTTCGGGCTGACCACCGCACCGTGGCGCCGGCCATCCGGACGTACCGGGCGGCTCGCGTCACGAAAACGACCCGTTGGCGCCAAGTTGCTCCTCCACCTGCGGATGCCGCCACGAATTTGGCGACGGGAACCCAGTCTACGGGCGGGGCCCGGCGGCTGCCCCTGCGACTTCCTCCTGATCGGGCACGTTCTGCGCCCGGCCCGCTGGGCTCGCGAGCGGCACCACGAACCAGACGACCTTGCCGGCCGGCGCGTCGTGCACTCCCCACTCAAGCGCCACTGTCGCCACCACGGCCAGCCCGCGCCCGCCCTCGTCGTCGGGGCCCCCGAGCGCACGTACGGCGGGCATAACGCTGCTGCCGTCGTGGAACTCGATCCGGGCCAGCCCAGACGAGAGGGCGACCGTCACTTCGTAGTCAGTCTTGGCATGGCGCACCACGTTGCCGGCAACCTCGCTGGCAAGCAATACGGCATCGTCGACAGCCTCTTCGCCCGCGCCGGCGGCGCTCAGGGCGTTCCGGACGAAGTAACGGACTTGCCTGACGCTCTGCGCATCGGGGGCGAACGAATGTGACGTGTGCATTAGGGACCTCCGGCGGTGCCGCCAAGCGCAAGCCGCCACTCGTAAGGCC
>DASSZK010000314.1:0-11820 GCA_035702845.1 Acidimicrobiales bacterium | reverse complement strand
GCCCCGGCTGGGCTCCAGTGAGGTTGGCTCCGGCGAGGCGGACCGGGCCCGTCAGACTTGAACCGGTGCCGTCCCCGGCCTCGGCAGCGGTGCGTGATGGTGTAGCACCCGAAGGACCGCTGGGCCCGGGTGCTGGGCTGGGGCTGAAGCCGTCAGCTTCGCCGAGCAGTGGTTCCGACATGGAGATCTTCCCTTCCGAGCGGGCGCGCCCACGAGCGCCTCAGGCGCACGTCGCGACAGGGGAGCCGTCCGGGCGACCTCGCCAGAAGTGACCGGGGCATCCCGCGCGCCGTCGCGCGCCCTTGCTGTACAAGTCTTTTCGCCCCCGCCACGGGGCACCGTCTGCGAACGGCGACGACCGCATATAAAGAGGGCTGGGTGCTCGCGTCGCTGTGCCCCCACCGCAGCCGATGGCAATGACTCGGGCGGCCGGCAGGCTTCGCCGGCCTGCCTTCGCCTGGTCAGCCCGGCCCGGAGGCGCGACCACAGGGCCAACCTCATAGAGGCTTGCTCCCGTTACTCAGCGCGCTGAACATCTCATATCGAGTGTAGCGACCATCGAGTCTCCAGCTGTGACCCACGCGGCGAGGTCAGCTGAGCTCAGATGAGCCGGCGCATCCCCACGTTGACCACCAGCCCGATGGCCACCCAGTCGACAACCATCGAGGAGCCTCCGTAACTCATGAACGGCAGCGTGATCCCGGCCACCGGCATGATGCCGAGCGTCATCCCCACGTTCTCGAAGACCTGGAAAGTGATCATGGCCATGATGCCCACGCAGATGAGCGTCCCCGCCAGGTCGCGGGAACGCAGGGCTGCTCGCCAGGTGCGCCACAGGACGAAGAGGAACAGGCCCAGCAGCAGGGCCGAGCCGGCGAACCCGAACTGCTCGGCCACCGACGTGAATATGAAGTCCGTCGACTGGTTGGGCACGTACGACAAGTTGGTGAGGGACCCGTTGAACAACCCTTTGCCGTAGATGCCACCGTCGGCGATGGCCGTCTTGCTCTGGTCCAGGTTGTACTGGACGGTGGCCGCCCACGAGCTCTGCGCCGCCGGGCCTCCCGGGCTCACCCCCGCCGGGGCGGTGATGAAAGCAGTGATCCGGCTCACCTGGTAGGGCTTGAGCAGCCCCGAGGTGAACACGCCGTATATGCCGACCACAGCGACAACGGCGAGCACCACCATGTGGCGGCTCTTGGTGCCGGCCATCAACAGCATGCCTACCAACATCACTGCCAGGACCAGGGCACTGCCGAGCGCGTTCTGTTTGAAGATCAAAAGGAACGGGATAGCTGCCAGCCCGAGGACGCTCAGCAGTGCCCGCCCCGACAGGTCGCCCTTACGTCTGGCGAGCAAGCCGGCCAGGGAAAGCACGAGCGTGAGCTTGGCCACCTCGGAAGGCTCGAACTGGAAGCTGCCGATCTGGATCCACGACGTGGCGCCCAAGGTGCGGCGCCCTATGGCGAACGTGGCCAGCAGCATCAGCAGGCTGGCCACGTACAGGGCCGGCGCCCAGGACAGGAAGCGCTTGTAGTCGAACGCGACCGTGGCGACGAAAGCGGCAACGCCCACGAATGTGAAGATCAGCTCCTTTTTCATCTCCCCGGTCGGGCTTGCCCCCGCTGCAGCCAATGAGAACCGGGTCGTCGCGTACACCATCACGACCCCAAGAGCGCTGATCGCCGCCGCCGCCAGGAAGAGTGACAGGTCGAGGTGGCGCCATGGCGCGCTGCCGGCGGGGCGACGGGCGCCTGGCACGGCAGTCGAGGTGGACGGGAGGCTACGGGTGAGCAGCATCAGCCCTTGCCCTTTTTGATACCCAACAGGGTCTTGTACTCGCTCTCCACTGCAGGCGCGGCAACACTGGATCCGTACCCCGACTGCTCGAATATGGCGTCGACGGCATAACGCGGGGCGGTGGCCGGGGCAAAGCTCGAGAACACCGAGGTGTCCTGGATGTACTTGGGCCAACCGACCGTCGAGAAGTCCGGGCCGGCCTGCGCCGTACCGGTCTTGCCCGCTATCGGGTACCGCGACAGGGGGAAGTTCTGGAACGCGCTGTAGGCCGTGCCCTGGGGGTTCGCCGTTACCCCCTCGAAACCCTGGAGCATGGCCGCCCTGTCACTGGCACCAGGCATGGTCACATGGCCGGCCACGGCCGGCTTGAAGGCGCGGACCACCTTGCCGCTCGGGGCATGGCCGTTTCCTGGCTTTTCTATGTCCATGACGACCTGGGGCCTGTAGCGGGTCCCGCCGTTGGCGAAGGTGGCATAGGCGTTGACGAGTTGCAGCGGCGTCACTTCGTCGGCACCCTGCCCGATGGCCTCCAGGACTTCCTGGCCCGGGTAGAAGTAGGGGTCCGGGTAGTCCTTGGGGAACTGGTCGTGTTCTTTGGTGAACACCTGCTGGCTCGGCACGAGCCCCGGCGCCTCGCCGGGCAGGTCGATGCCGCTGTAGTTCCCGAGGCCGTACTGCTCGGCGATCTTTTGCAGGTACTCGGGGTGGCCTTTCTGGCTGGCCCACTCCTGCCAGAACTGGTAGCCCAGGCTGTAGAAGTACGAGTCGCTGGAGACCGTGATGGCCATGGGCAGGTTCACCCAACCAAGGCCGGCATCGAGGTTGTCGTGGAACACCTGGGTGCCGACCACGAACGCCCCGGTGTCGTCGTAGCTTTGGTAAGCGGAGCGCAAACCGTAGTCGAGCTGCGCCGTAGCCGTTATGAGCTTCCAAGTCGAGCCTGGCGCGTACGTCTCGCTCACCGCACGGTCCATGAGCGGGAAGTGGTTCGCAGGGTTGTTGTAGTACTTCCAGCGTGAGTAGCTGATCCCGCCCAAGAAGTCGTCGGGGTTGTAGTCGGGGTAGGTGGCGAGCGCCAATATCTGGCCGTTGTTGGTGTCCTCGGCCACCATGGACGCCGCCGGCGCCCGGTAGTTGTAGCCGCTGGCTATGTCGACGATGCCGCGCGCCGTCGTGATCCCGTTGGCCAGGGCCTGCACGGCCGACTGCTGGTCCTTGAGCGAAACTGACAGCACCAGGTCGTCGCCGGGCACCGGGGGGCTGTAGCTCACCCGGAACAAAACGTGACCCTGCGAGTCCACCTGCACGACCTCTTTTCCGGGGGTACCGCGCAGGTAATCCTCGTAGGTCGCCTCGATCCCCGCCTGACCGACCTGGGAATTGGGCTGGTAACAAAGTGCACCACCGCAGCGTCGGTTTTTCACCGCCGCGTACTCCGAACCGGTGATCTGGCTGACGTAGCCGATGATGTTGGCCATGGTGGTGGCGTACGGGTAGTAGCGCACGGGCTCAGCCGCAGCATGCACCCCGGGCAGGAGGGACTGGTTTTCGTCAATGGCCAGGACGATGCTCTCGGGGACGCCGGTGGCCACTGGCACGGGTTGGTAGGGGCCGTACTCGGGGTTGTCGATGGCCGCCTGTACCTGGGCGGTGGGTTCGCCCAGGAGGGCCGAGAGCTCGGCGACGATGCTTGGGTGAGCGGTGGCAGCGCCGGGGTCGACGGTCACCACCTCCTCCAGCCGGTTCCCCGCCAGCAAGACACCGTTACGGTCAAAAATGTCGCCCCGCGGCGCCGGGATATATATGGTCTTCAGGCCTTCGCTGGCGGCGATCTTGGTCTGCGCCGCCTGCGCCTCAACACCCTGCAGGTACCAAAGCCGGGCCAAGAGGGTGCCAAAAAGGCAGACCACGACAACCATGATCGCCATCGCGCGCAACCGGGTGGTCGGTGCGTCCGTCCCCGCCTGGCCTGGCGTGCTCGCCATCGGCCTCACGGTAGCTCCGAGGTGCCCAGGGCAAACGTCATCGACCCAACCGTCATCTGGCAGCCACCCGTGCCCGGCGCCGCCGCGCTCGGGGAGCAGAAGCAGGGCGGCGCACCCTGGTCTCGGCGATCCCGGCAGTCGTCACCTCGCCGAGACCTGACGCGGGCGTGCTCGGGCCGCGCAAGGCCCAGCGCCACGCCATGTAGGCGGGGAGCGAGAAGATGGCGGCGAAACCCGCCTCGACAACCGCCTGCTCGGCCAGCCAGCGCTTCCCAGGGGCGACGAGTTGAGCCTGGCCCACTATGTAGCCGAGGACCACGAAGACGAACACGCCGGCCAAAGTGCCGGCCGCGGCCACAACGGGCACGAACGCCAGCCGCGCCCGCAGCACATCCGAGCGCAACCACCCCACCGCATAGCCGACGAGGCACGCGGCGAGGGCGCTTAAACCTACCGGGGTGCCCTGCAGGAACATGTCGTTTACCAGACCGGCGCTGAAGCCGAGCAGGGCCCCGGCATCAGGCCCGGCCGCGAACCCGGCCATCACCGCGAGCAAGAGCATGAAATCGGGTGCCACCTCGTGGACCCGCAGGTCGTTGGCGAACGTCGTCTGCACGACGATGCCCACGAAGAGCACGATCACCACGTCGAGAGCCGTCCGGCCGAGAGTGCGCTTCATCCGCCGCCCTGCGCTGACCAGAGCAGGACGCGCACGTACTGGAGGTTGTTCAGGTCGACGAAGGGCTGCATGGAGACCTCCAGTTGCAGGGCCCCGGTAGGCGTGAGGACCTTGGTGACCCTGCCGACCGGCAGACCTGCTGGGAAGTGCTCGATGGAGAGCCCGCTGGTGACGAGGTCGTCGCCGGCTTTTACTTTCTGCCCGGCGTCTATGTCGATCACCTGCTCGGTGTTGCCCAACCCTTCCCCGACGGCAGCTCCTACCACGCCGCTGTTCACCACACGCACCCCGACAGTGAACGAAGGGTCGTCGAGCAGGGTTACCACCGCCAGGTGGCTCGACGCCGACGTGACGCTGCCCACCAGGCCGTCCGCTGAAACGACTGGCTGGCCAACGACGATGCCGTTGGCAGCCCCACGGTCGATCGTCACCGTCTCCTCGAAATTGGACCCGGTCACATCGACCACCTGCGCCGCCACCGAGCGTATGTTGCCGAGATAGCCGAGGTGCTCCTCGGCAAGCACCTGTTGGGCCTCCAGTTGTGCCGCCTGCGCCTGCGCCGCGTCCGCCTGGTCTGCGGCCAGTTGCTGGCGCAACAACTGGTTCTCGTGCTCCAGCGAGCGGTATTCGAGGGCACCGTACAAGAAGTCGCCTACCGGCTGCAGGGCGGAGTGGATCCCCGACTGCACAGGGTTCAGGACCTCACGCGCGTACGAGCGCGCCTTGGCGAACACCCCTCCGTGACCACCGTGGTCGCTCAAGGTGACGAACGTGACGCCCAGCAGCAACAGCACCAACAACAAGAACCGGCCCCTAGGCCGCGGCGGGGCCGCCAAACCCTTACCGCCCCGTCGTCAGCGCGAGCTGCTCATAAGGACGTCCGATAGCACGGGCAACTGCTCCAGGCACTGCCCGCTCCCGAACGCCACCGACTGCAAGGGGCTATCGGCGATGACTATGGGCATCCCCGTCTCCGCCGCCAACCGAGCGTCCAGGCCGTGCAGGAGCGCCCCACCACCGGTCAGGACTATGCCCTGCTCCATGATGTCGGCGGCCAGCTCGGGCGGGGTCTTGTCGAGGGTTACCTTGACGGCGTCAACTATTGCCGCAACGGGCTCTTCGATGGCCTCGCGGATCTCCTCGGTGGTAGTGACGATCGTCTTGGGCAGACCGGTTATCAGGTCCCGCCCACGGATCTCGGCACTGACCTCCTCCTGAAGAGGGCACGCAGAACCGAGGGCGATCTTTATCTCCTCGGCCGTCCGCTCACCGAGCGCCAGGCTGTACTCCTTTTTGATGTAGGCGATGATCGCCTCATCGAGCTCGTCCCCGGCGATGCGCACCGACTGGCTGGTGACTATCCCACCCATGGAGATGACCGCCACCTCGGTGGTGCCGCCGCCGATATCGACCACCATGTTGCCCGTCGGTTCGTACACGGGGAGGCCCGCGCCTATGGCGGCCGCCATGGGCTCCTCGATTATGTACGCCTGGCGCGCCCCGGCAGCCTCCGCCGCGTCCATAACGGCGCGCTTTTCGACGCCGGTGACACCCGAAGGCACGCAGATCACCATATCGGGCTTAGAAAACCGGCCCGGGTGCACCCTGCGGATAAAATACGCCAGCATTTTCTCGCAGATCTCGAAGTTGGCGATCACGCCGTCGCGCAGGGGGCGCACCGCGTGGATGTGGGCCGGGGTGCGGCCGATCATGCGCTTTGCCTCGAGGCCCACAGCGAGCGGCTTGCCATCGCGGGCGTCTATGGCGACTACCGATGGCTCGTTCAGCACGATGCCCCGGCCTTGTAAGTACACGAGGGTGTTCGCGGTGCCGAGATCCACCGCCAGGCCCCGTCTTAGATGTGAGAGACGCACGGTCAGGAGCCTCCTCGAAAGCCGTGGAGCCGGCACCAAGGCTAATGCTCGCCAGAGGCTGTCGCCACTGGGCGCACGAGATTACTTGGTACCGCTATTGGTCAAAGCCCGGACGGTTGAAGGTCCGGGAAGAACAACCCGATCTCACGTGCTGCCGACTCGGGGCCGTCGGAACCGTGGATCACGTTGGCGTCCATGCTAACGGCAAGATCGCCCCGGATGGTCCCGGGAGCCGACTTCGCCGGATCAGTGGCACCCATCATGTCGCGCACGATCTTCCAGATGCCTTCTGGGCCTTCCAGGACGGCGAGCAGAGAGGGACCGGCGGTGATGTAGGAGATGAGCCCGTCGTAAAAAGGCTTCCCGGCGTGCTCGCCGTAATGCGTGGCGGCCGTCTCCTTGTCGATGGTGCGCAGTTCGGCCCGCACCATACGCAACCCGCGGCGCTCGAAGCGCCCGATTATCTCACCGACCAAACCACGTTCTACGGCATCAGGCTTGCAGATGATGAAGGTTCTCTCTTGCTGTCCCACAAGGCTGTGAGGATAGCGGGCCCTGCCCCTCCAAGGCGAGGGCAGGTCATAGGTCACCCTTCCCTACCCGGTCTCAACGGGTCTTGCTCACGAGCTCGCCTCATGCCCCGGTCTGTGGGGAACGGCGGAGGTCACTCGTGAAATGTCGCCGGCACGTCCTCGCCCGTCAAGGCAGTCCGGGCGGCCCCGACCACGTAGAGCGAACCCGTGACCAGGACCATGCCGTTGTCGCCGGCCTCGGCGATGGCAGTCTCCAGGGCTTCGCCCACGGACGGGCACACGACGCTGCGCACCCCGAGAACCTCGGCCGCGGCAGCGATATCCTCGGCCGGCTGGGCGCGAGGCGAAGGGGCGGCGCATGCCACCAACAGGTCGGCGCTGCGAGCACCGAGGGCCTCCAACATCTGCGCCGGGTCCTTGCCGCTCAGCATGCCCACGACCATGACCCTGCGGTTCCCCTGCCCGGGCACCTGACCGGGTTGGGGCACCCCCCGCCACCCGAACTCCTGGGCCAAGGACATGGCCGAGGCGGTGGCACCATCTACGTTTTTGGCGCCGTCGAGGACGACGAGGGGGTGCTGGCTCATGACCTCCATCCGCCCGGGCGAACGCACGAGCGCTGCGGCCTCCGCTACCAGCTTGTCCTCTATGGGCCGGCCAAAGAAGGCCTCGGCGGCCACCAACGCGCACGCGAAGTTCTGGGCCTGGTGCGCACCGTGCAAGGCCAGGAAAACCCCTTCGTAGCGCGCTCCAGGCGTGCGCAGGTCTACCAACCTCCCGCCTACGGCGACATCGTTGGCCTCCACATCGAAGTCGCGCCCGGCCCACAGCACCGTGGCTGCAGCCTCGGAAGCGAAGATGTCGTAGAGGTCGGGGTCGCGCTCCCCCAGCACGAGCGTCGAGCCCGGTTTGACGATGCCGGCCTTTTCCTTCGCTATGTGGGCGCGAGTGGGACCGAGCAGTTCGACGTGGTCGAGGCCCACGTTGGTAACCACGCTGACCAGGCCGTCAGCCACGTTGGTGGCGTCCCAGCGCCCACCCAGGCCCACTTCGACGACGGCGACGTCGACGGGCTTCTCGGCGAACCAGCGGAAGGCGGCAGCGGTCATCAGCTCGAACCAGGTCGGGCGCATCCCCTCGGGAAGCAGGTGCTCGACGGCTGCTATCCCCGAGAGCACCTCGGCCAGCTCGTAGTCGGAGATCGCCTCGAAGTCCACCGCCAGTCGTTCGTTGACCCTTTGCAGGTGCGGGCTGGTATAGGTGCCGGCAGTCAGCCCCTTGCTCACGAGGATCTGCGCGAGGCAGCGGGCAGCCGAGGTCTTGCCGTTGGTGCCGGTCAGGTGCAGCACCGGCTGCGTATGCTGTGGCTCGCCCAGTATGTCCATCAGCGCTCGCATGCGCTCCGGCTCAGGGACCGCCAGGCGCTTGTCGGCCAGGATGCGCTCGAGGTTTTGGTGCCTGTCGAGCCAGGCGAGGGCCTGCCCGAGGTTCATAGTGCGACCCCGGCGACGGCTATCAGCTGGCTGCCCGCCGCGCCCGCGGCTCTTTGTGGACCACCTCGGCGCTGCGGGGCACGAGGGTCGGGTTGACCCTCTCCAGCACGACACTGCGGTCGATCACGCACTTGCCGATGTCCGATCGGCTCGGCAGGTCGTACATGACCTCCAGGAGGACCTCCTCGAGGATGGCGCGCAGCCCCCGGGCGCCGGTCCCTCGCAGCATTGCCTGCTCCGCCACGGCCTCTAGGGCGTCCTCGGTGAACTCGAGCTCCACGTTGTCCAGCTCGAAGACCTTGCGGTACTGCTTGAGCAGGGCGTTCTTGGGCTCGGTCAGGATCCTGACCAGGGCGTCCTTGTCCAGGTTGGACACCGTGCCGATCACCGGGAGGCGCCCCACGAACTCGGGGATCAGGCCGAATTTGAGCAGGTCCTCGGGCAGCACATGCGAGAGGAGCTCGTCCTCGTCAGCTTCGTGCGCCCGGCGGATCTCGGCGCGGAAGCCGATGCCCTGCTTGCCCAGCCGGTTTTGCACGATGCGGTCCAGACCGGCAAACGCCCCGCCACAGATGAACAGCACGTTGGTGGTGTCGATCTGGATGAACTCCTGATGAGGGTGCTTGCGCCCACCCTGAGGGGGCACTGACGCAGTCGTACCCTCCAGGATCTTGAGCAGCGCCTGCTGGACGCCCTCACCGGACACGTCCCGGGTGATCGAGGGGTTCTCGCTCTTGCGGGCGATCTTGTCGATCTCGTCGATGTAGATGATCCCGGTCTCGGCCTTTTTGATGTCGTAGTCGGCCGCCTGGATCAGCTTGAGGAGGATGTTCTCCACATCCTCGCCCACGTACCCCGCCTCGGTGAGAGCCGTGGCGTCGGCGATGGCAAAGGGGACGTTCAGCATCTTGGCCAACGTCTGGGCCAGGAAGGTCTTGCCGCAACCCGTAGGGCCGAGCAGCAAGATGTTGGACTTTTGCAGCTCGACGTCGGCATCGCCGTACCCGCCGGCCTGCACTCTCTTGTAGTGGTTGTAGACGGCGACCGAGAGGATCTTCTTGGCGCGCTCCTGGCCCACGACGTAGTCGTTGAGGAAATTGAAGATCTCAGTCGGCTTGGGCAGCTCGTCGAAGCGGACCTCGGTGGGCTCGGAGAGCTCCTCCTCGATGATGTCGTTGCACAGGTCTATGCACTCATCGCAGATGTAGACCCCAGGGCCGGCAATGAGCTTTTTGACCTGCTTTTGCGACTTACCGCAAAAGGAGCACTTGACAAGCTCGCTCGACTCGCCGAACTTCGCCACTCAGCTGCTCCTCAGTGCCTCACGCCACGCCGGCGGCCTGTGGAACGCCGGCCAGGTCTCGGGTGGTTATCACTTCGTCAATAATGCCGTACTCCTGAGCCTCCGCGGCGCTCATTATGAAGTCGCGGTCGGTGTCGGACTGCACTTTTTCCAGGGTCTGGCCAGTGTCGAGAGCGATCATCTCGTTGAGCAGGTCCCGCATGCGGATGATCTCCTTGGCCTGGATCTCGATGTCCGCGGCCTGCCCGGCGGCACCGCCGTAAGGCTGGTGGAGCAGGATGCGGGCGTGCGGCAGGGCGTAGCGCTTGCCCCTGGTGCCCCCCGCCAGGATGACAGCGGCAGCCGACGCCGCCTGCCCGTAGCAGAACGTGGAGATGTCGTTGCGGACAAACTTCATCGTGTCGTACACCGCGAACAACGCCGTGATGTCCCCGCCGGGCGAGTTGATGTAGATGCTGATGTCCTTGTCGGGGTTCTTGTACTCGAGGTACAGGAGCTGGGCGCAGACGGCGTTGGCGACGTAGTCGTCTATGGGGGTGCCCAGGAACACGATGTTCTCCTCGAGCATCCGGGAGAACAGGTCATAGCCTCGCTCCCCCCGGTTGGTCTGCTCAAAGATCCCAGGTACGTGGTACTGGCTGACTACCCTCACTCTTCTCCCTCCGCTTCGCTGAGCGTTACCGGCCCCTGGTCCCCTGCATCTTGGGCATCCCCTGCATCTTGGGTAGGGGCGCCTTCGGCACCTTGGCCCTGCTGTGCTTCGACATCTCGCCGGAGCGCTGCAGCGTCCACCGGGTTGCCTTCCTCGTCGACGACCTCAGCGTGCTCGACCAACCAGTCAAAAGCCTTGCTCTTTCTGAGGTCCGAGCGTACCGCCAGGCGGCGCCCTGTGCGCTCGATCTGTGCCCTGAAGGCTTCGGGGTCGACGCCTGCCTGGGTCGCCATCCGGGACAGGAACTCGTCCACTTCCGACTCGGAGGGCTCGATACCCACAGCGTCGGCCACGGCACGCAACCCCAGGTCTCCCTTGACGTTGGGTATGGCCTGGCCCCGCATCTGGGCGATGATCTCCTCGACCGAACTACCGATCGCCTCGAGGTAGCGCTGCAGCGGCACCCCCTGCGCGTCGAGGCGGCTGCCGAGGTCTTCGGCCAGCCGGCGCGTCTCAACGTCCACCAGGGCGGCGGGGGGCTCCTCCTGCACCAGCGCGACCAGGGCTTCAAGGGTGTTGTTACGCAGCCCCATGGCCGCCTGCACCCGCTTGATCTCGCTCATGCGCTTTTCGATGTCGGCCCGCAGCTCGGCCACCGTGGAGAACTCGGAAGCGTCGCTCGCCCAATCGTCGGTCTCCTCGGGGAGGACCTTTTCCTGGACCTCTTTCACGGTGAGCTCCACCTGCACCGTCCCAGACAGCTCTGCATCGAAGGTCACCGTGTCACCGGCTTTATGGCCGGGCACGTGCTCGTCCAGCTCAGGCAGGTCGTTGCCCGAGCCGAGCTCGACGGAGTAGTCGGTGTAGGACATGCCGGCTACTGGTTCGCCGTTGCGGGTGGCGGTCATGTCGATCACGACGCTGTCACCCAAGCGCGCCTCGCGCTCGACGACGGCAAGCTCGGCGAAGTTGCCCCGCAGCCGGTCCACCTGCGCCTGGACATCTTCAGGCTTGACGTCAGGGCTGGGTACGGTCACCTTCAGGGACTCATAGCCCTCCAGGTTGAGCCGGGGGCGCACCTCTACAACGGCGTCGAAAGTCAACTCCCCGTCGTCCTCGCCTCCGGTCACCTCGATCTCGGGCTCAGCGATCACGTCGACGTTCTCGTTGTTGACGGCACGCTCGTACCAGTAAGGGATGTGGCGCTCGATGGCGTCCTGGCGGGCAGCGGCTCGCCCGATGCGGGTCTCGAGGACCCGGCGCGGCACCTTGCCCCGGCGGAAACCAGGGACCTGCAGCTCTTTGGCCAACCTTGTCCAGGTCTCGTCGATGGCCTGGTCGAGCTCTTGCGAGCCCACCTCGACCGAAATTCGGACCTTGTTGCCCTCCAACTCAGCGACTTGGGCTTTCATATGAGATGCGGAGCCTACTGGGTCCACTTGGGGTCCGACGTTCGACGCTGCTTTGGCCGGCCGTGCGCCCCGCTCCTTATGATTGGCCG
>DASSZK010000222.1:0-14783 GCA_035702845.1 Acidimicrobiales bacterium | reverse complement strand
TCCGCGAGCACAGTGCGGTCGACGTGACTAAGTGCATCTACCCAAAGCTGCCAATACCGACGAGATCGGGGGGTCTGGAGCGCACCTTCATCGAGTGGGCGGATAACGACTCGAAGGTCGAAGCGCTCGTCAAGGTTCACGAGTACCGCCACGATTTCATGCGACGGCCATACCTCAAGGCGGACGGGATGCCTGGTTCGTACTCGCCCGATTTCGTTTTGCGAACGGCGAAGGCGGTCTACGTCGTCGAGACGAAGGCGCAGACGGCGCTGTCGGACGAGAACGTTGCCCGCAAACAGCGAGCAGCACTTTCGTGGGTGGAGCAGATTTCAAGCCTTCCCGAAGACCTGCGTGTCGGCCGGACGTGGCACTACGTGCTCATCGGAGAGAGCAACGTGTACGAGTGGAGGAACAAGGGCGCGCGGGCGACGGACTTGTTGGAGTACGCACGCATCCGGCCGTCCGCCCGGCCGGAGCAGCAGCGGTTCGGCCTGACATCCTGACCGTTCAAGGTGTAGCGGTCCCTGCAATAGGGGACGCCGTCGTCGCACCCACGTTGAGCAAGTAGGCGATCGACGTGATGAGAGCCTAGTGCGCCCACGAGTAGGTCATCAGGAAGGTCGACGAGCATGACTGAAGCGCTTACGCTCGACGGCACTAATGACGATCTGGACCCTGATGTAGTCATTGTCGCCAGTGACGAGCGGTTTCCTCAACGCTTATATGGGCTTCCCAGAATTGGTGCGCCGTCCCAGGCGGCACTCCGAGCGCGGCCCACCTGAGCCGTTCGCTCATCTCGACTGGGGTGCAGCCGAGGCGGGCCAAGATTTTCTACCAGCTGTGCCGGCGCGTGGTATGCAAAACGGGGAGCGGAACGTAACCGCGTGACTGGTCCCGGCGGCGTTGTGGCCCATCCCTACTGTTTCCAAGTGGCATCGTCGTGATCAACCACCTTGATGAGCGCATTGACCCTGCGCAGCTGCTCGGGAGTGCGCACGGCGGCATCCAAGAGCCGCGGGGACCCAACCAGTACGGCCAGGCAACGAGCTCTGGAGATGGCGACGTTCAGGCGGTGCAGGTCGTACAGGAAGTCGATCCCCCGAGGTGCGTCCTCGGCCGACGACGACGCCATCGAGTAGATGACTACTGGAGCCTCTTGTCCCTGAAACTTGTCCACCGTGCCCACTCGGGCGCCGGCCGGCAGGGTGGCGCGCAGGCGGCCAACGTGGGCGTTGTAGGGGGCGACAACGAGGATGTCGTCGAGGCCGACCCGATGGATCTCGCCGCGGCGGTCCATCCAGGTCTCGCCGTGGAGGTCGTCCACGATCTTGGCCACAACATCGGCTTCTTCTGAGGAAGCCGCAGCGTTGCCGACGTGGGGGACGGGCACCCAGCGCACCCCGGAGCCGCTCAGCGGCGCGGCCGCCTCAACCCGCTGGGCTTCGGTGCCCGGGACGGCCTCCAGGCGTCCCTCGTACATGAGCTCGGAGACCGTCTGGGCCAGGTCTGGGTGCATGCGCCAGGTGCGGTCCAAGAACACCCCTTTGTCCGCCGGAATAGTCGCCGCACCGTCGAGCAAGTGCTCGAGGACCGATATGCCCGCACCGTCGGGGTGCACGGCCTGGGATGGCTGCGCCAGTTGTTGGGGGTCCCCTAAAAGCACCAGGCCCCGCGCGCACCGGCACACCGCGACGGCGTTGGCGAGGGAGAACTGACCCGCCTCGTCGATCACCACCACGTCGACGAGCCCTGTGAGCTCATCGCGTGACCACAGCCAGGCCGACCCTCCCACCAAGTTGTGGCTGGCGTTTCCAAGAGCGTCGACGACTTGGTCATTTGTCGCTGCCCGCTCTACTGCGGGAGCGCCGCAGTAGTCCTCCTCGTCGCACTTCTGCAGGGCGCGGCGCCCGACCGCCCGCAGGAGGTTGCCGATGACGGCGTGGGACTGCGCTGTCACGCCAACCTTCAACCCGTCGTCGAGAATTGCCCGGATGAGCTCGGCACCAACCGTCGTCTTGCCCGAGCCGGGAGGACCCTGGACGGCGAGGACACTGTCGGTGACCTTGCGGCCAACCCTTAGCACAGCCTCGGCGGCGCTCTCGCCGGGGATCCGGGCCGTCCCGGGCGGCACTGCCCGCTGGATCAGGCGCAGCCCGAGCGGGCTATCACCAGCGAGCACCTCGCGGGCGGTCCGCTGCAGCGAGTCCTGCAGTTCGCGAGAGCTGACCGGGCGGCCCGGGCCGATCCCGCGGGGACGCGGTGGTTGCTTGTTAGTCCCCACCTTAAGCTCGAGCCACCCGGCGGCCGGGTCGAGGCCGACGATGTCGCCGAGCGCCTTGTGGGTGTCGACATCGACCGCTTTGCCTTTGACCTTGGTGTCCTGAGGCGGGAAGCTGTAACGCCAGATGGTTGAGCGTGCTGGCTTGGGCAGCGGCCCTCTGCTGACGGGCTCGCCCAGATCCCCGAGCGCTGCGGTGTCGGAGACCAGCTCGTCGTCGGTGAGCGCACCCAGGCGATAAAAGTCCCACCACTGGGGCTTGGACTCCCGGCGGTGCCAGCCAACGAGGCCGGCCAAAAGCTGGTGCCCGGCGTCGCGCAGCTCGCCCGCCAGGGCCGCTTCCGCGGCTTCGGCCTCGCTCTGTTCTGTTGAGGGAATGCCATCAGGGACGCTCGGGCGGGGCTGAGCGCCGTAAGCGCCTTCGAGTTCAGAGCGGCGCTCCTCGAGCCAGGCGTGTAGATCATGGGTGGAGCGGACGTCGTCGCGGTTGTAGGCCGCTATCTGCTCCAGGATGTCGGGGTCCCTGCTAACCAGCCAGCGCTCGTAGGCGACCACAGAGCTGAGGGCGTCAGCCACGTCCTCCGGCTGGTCACCCGAGGCACGAACCCCTCCCCAGTAGAACGCCTCGAGCTTCTTGATCGAATAGCTAGCCTTGGAGATGCGCAGGCCCTGGCGTACCACCCCGTAGAGGTCGACCAGCGTCTCACCGCGCAGCAGGCGGTCGAAATGGGCCTCGCCCACCCCGTAGCGCTGGGTGAGGCGCGCCAGAGCCGAGCGCTCGTAGGGAGCATAATGGTAGACGTGCATGCCCGGGTCAGCATCCAGGCGTGCCACCAGCTCAGCCAATAGCCCCTCGGCGAGGCGTGCCTCTTCGTCGCGGCAATGGGCCCAGAAGGTCGTGAACTCCCCGTTTCTGTCCCACAGGCCAGCCAGGTACTCACGGCCTTCTCCCTCTTCGGCGTAGGGGTCGCCTTCGAAATCGAGGTAGACGTCGCCGGGACTGGGGGTAGGTAGGCGCAGCAAGCCGAGGCCGGGGGCAGGCTCGAGCAGTTCGTAGTACGGCTCCCCCCTCTCACGCTCGCGAACCTGTAGAGCGGCTTGGGCCTGCAGGCGCACACGGCTGGGTGCACCGATGGTCGCAGGCAGCAGCTCCGGCGAGCTGGCTGCAAGCTGTGCCACCGTGCGAACCCCCGCCTCCTCCAGTGCAACTCTGTGGTCGGTACGCATGAAGGCCACCAGCGATAGGTGGTCTTCAGCCCGCCACTGCGCCTCACAGCGCGGCGCCCACCGGCACTGGGCGCAGTGTAAGCAGGGTTGAGGGACCGTCGCCACCGGCTCCGCCAATGCCGAGCGCAGAGCCGCCAGCGCTCGAACCTGGTACCCGGCCGCGTCGGCGTAACGGAACGGGCGTTCTTGGCCGTCGCCAGTCACCACTGTCAGCCACTTCGGCGGCTGGCCTTGTAGGCGCTGAAGGTGAGCGCCGTACTGGGCCATTTGCAACAATGCGGCCACGTTCATCCTGCGGGCCAGCTTCGTGTCGGCCACGTCGTAAGACCAGGAGCCGAGCGAGCTCGGCCGGTCGGCTCTCACCAAGAAGTCGGCGTGGCCCCGGTTAGCGCCGTCGAAGAACGTGGCCTGGTAGACGATCTCGGCACCCGCAGCCAGCAACCGCTCGGTCAGTGCCGCTCGCTCCACCAGGGTGGCCTCCTCGGGGACCACCTCCACCGCACGGCCGGCGGCCCTTAGCCTCTCCAGGTAGCGTTGTTCGTGCTCTAGGCCGAGGCGGAAGACAAGCTCAAGGGCCTCGTCGGCCTGCGCTGGCGATTGGAGCTCTCCGCGCGCTGCTCGCAGGTCTAGTGTCGTGGCGTGTGCGCACCCCAGATGCCGCGTCAGGTCGGTTGGACTGAGGACGACACCGTTGTCGTCGATATGCACGTCGCCATCCTTGCAGGCGGCAGCGACGGTGAGCCCGCCCGCGCCCGCTCGTCCGTTCGGCGGCTTTTGGGCGAGCAAACGCTCCCCCGGAGGTTTTATCGGTGAGCCGGCCGTTCTCGAGACAACGCCGAGCGGAGAGACAACGGCCCGCGGCTGCCGATCTCCAGTCGCTGGTCGTCAAGGCACTCTACGAAGGGCTCATGATCGACGACGAGTGGGCGGCGCCTCGGGCGAACGGCTTCACGTGGTGGGCCTACCGCCTGGCTCAGCACGTCGAGGCCACACCCTTCGAGGCACCCGATGGGGCGAGAGGTTGCCGTCTGCACGTGTGGACCGACGTCGTCGCAGGCGTAAGAGGGGCCGAGCAAGCGGTCGGCCTCCTCGCTCCCGTGAACGCCCTGCAGTCGATGAGCGCCTCCAGCTTCGACCCTGCGTCCGCGACGATAACTGACAGCCTTACGGCCGTGGTCTACGAGGAGACCGCCGATACCCTGATGCCCGTCGTCGCAATGGCGGCCATCTTGCAAAACACCGCTGCACACTCCCATGCCCACGCCATGGCCGAGGCCACCGGTGGGTGCCCTGCTGCAAGCCAGCACCCCGGCAGCGGGCAACGTCCGGAAATGGACGAGATGCTCACACTGCCGGCCGACATGGCCAGCAACGCTGGGACCGAGGCGTCGGCTTTTGCCGGCGACCTGGTAAGCCGACTCGGCCCCTTCGCCGGACAGATGGGGCTGTGCGCCAACGGCGATCCTGAGGGTTTCACTGCCGAAGTGCCCTGCACCGGGCCCCTGACCACCGCCGAAGCTTTGGACGCGAGCGGCAAGCTCCAGCCGGTCGACAGCGCACTGGTCCAAGTCGGCACGGACCAGGGACATCCCGAGCTCGGCGCTGGAGCATTGGTGACAATGCGCCTTCCCTTCGTCCTCGCTCCCCAGGATGCCGCCGCTGCGGCAAATGAGCTGAACCGTCTCGAGCTCGACCCCGTACCCTTTAGCACCTTGGGGGCGTGGTGCACTAGCCCAGAGGGTGATGGTTGTGCCTTCGTCTCTTTCATCCCCTCGACCCTGGCGCGCCCAGGGCTGTTGGAGAACTTCCTTGTCTGGGACACGGTCCGGGCCCGATGGGCGGGCGAGGCGCTCACCCGAATTCTCGGCCAATGACGTCGGCACCTGACGGCGAGCACTCGTCGTCAGGAGCGCCGAACGGCCGGAAGCAATTCTGCTCCCACCGGACAAAGTTGGCCGCCCGCAACGAGATTCGCGGCGACCTGGGTTCCGCCCGCCCGTCAGTGGACGCCAAATGGCGCGGTGGCTTGTCGGGTGCTTTAAAGGAGCTCCCTTGGGGCGCTGGCGCCGAGCTTCCTTAACGTCGGGCCAATGTCCAGGCGTTGCCACGCTCGGGCCTGGTCTGCGAGGTCGACCGCTCTGGGTCGCCGCGGGAAAGAGCGGGCGTCCTTGAGTTGAACGAATGAGCGAGGCACACTCTAGGGATGACTATCGACGACGATAACGACGATCCTCTCAGCGCCCTCTTGGATCCCTTTGGCGGCCCTGATGAGCCTGACCCTGATTTCTTTCCGGCAGGGAACGCGCGACACCACGGCGATTGTGGGACTTGTGGAGGTAAACATCGTATTCCAGTCGTGGACCCCGGTGATGAAGATGACCCTACAAACTGGGACGAACCCGAGGAGGTTACGTGCTTCGCTTGCGGCGGTACCGGTCGGGCAGCCGACGAAAAACTGTGCGCGTCCTGTCGAGGAGAGGGTTGCGCCGACTGCAGTGAAACTGGCTATTCCGTTGAGTGTCCTCACGAACCGCCCGAGACTTACTGGTGGAGCGATCCTTGGATCGTAAAGTACTGAACGAGGGAACGCGTTCCAATCATCGCATAGCGAATTAGCAGGACAGTGGCAACCCGCTTTCGGCCAGAATTATAGCCTTGATACGTCTAGCGGTTCGCTAAGACGGACGTTTTTGAGCTAGTGACCTGAGACAATACTTCTACGCGGGTCGGGAATTACTCTGTAGCTGAGCGCGTTTGCCCGTTCATCGGCGACGATGGGAGGCGCGAATGGCACAGAGCTGACCACATGGCCCGCATATGCTTCCACACGCTTGACGCCCCAGCCGGCATCGGAAAGGACTTGGCGGTGGCGTTCCAAGCGAGCACTGACGCCTTTGGCCCTAAGCCGGCGCGGTGAGCTCGGGAGAGCTCGCCTTGCGGGTCCAACAGGTGGTGCAGTTGGGCCGCTTTCCCGGTTCAGGGCCGGGTGAGCTTTGCGGGGTGCGCTATCGCGCAAGAGCCGTAAGCATCCACTGGTCGGGCCTCCATGCCTATCTGGCTTGAGCGTCGGCCGAGTGGCCAGCTTTCGGCGACATGCTAATTCGTCGGTCCTCGGGACAGTCGTGGCATCGCGCCTTGGTCCCTTGCAGGGCGTTGGAGAGAGCGTTAGCAGACAGGAACGTTCGGGTCATAGAACGGCGTGCCGTGAAGTGACCCCGAGGTCTGCCCGTTGTTGTAGAACGCGTCGGCAGAGGCGAAGTACGCATTGCCCCAGGGACTAGAGGCGATCTTGTACCACCATGTATCTCCGTCAGCGACCATAAAGCCCTGAACGCGGCAAGTAACCCGCACCGTCTGGTATGCGGCGATCTGGGGCCCTTCGCTTCCCCCAGCATTGGTGTAATTCGTCCAGGTATGGGTAACGCCGCCGGTCGTCTCGTTCCACGTCTGTGCCGGGTTCGGTAATGACGTTGTTGACGTGCCCGCGACGGTGATGGTGTTGGAGGCGATGCCGTTGATGGTGACCCAGACGGTGTCGCCGGGGATCGCGTCGTAGCAGGTGGCGCCGTTGTCGAAGGTTTGGGGGTCGGAGGTGATGGACACGGCGTAGCTGGTGTCGCCGCCGCTACCAAAGTCGCAGGAGTACCTATAGCTGCCAGGGGCGAACCCAGAGACGGTCATCGTGATCCACGTGGGTTGGGCGCTGCTCCAACCGATGGCGATCGTCGGTTGGCCCGGCGCTGGGAATCCTCGCCATCGGACGACATTTTTCAACGGTTCAGGATCACGATGAATACCGAGAGGCTTCAAGAGCATATTATCGACAAGCACGACAACTTCCCTGGTCTTGGAATTGGTGCTGTCTGCACTGACGGCCGCATAAGCGTAGAGATCGCAGATGCCTATTACGCTGATGTGTGTTGTGGGTCAGTAATGCGCGGCGCGTTCATCCCAATTGACGCTTGCCCTGCGTGAGACGCACCGCTGTCGCCAGGCGAGAATTGTGGACTCCTGCGAGCGTCCGGCCACCAGCCCGCCTACGTCTGGGTGGGCCGCGGTTTGGAATAGGGGGTCGTCCGCCGACGTTGACGACTCTGATGACCCGAACCCTGATCAGCACCCAAAATACTATGAGCTGTACCGATGACGCAGCGAGTATCGGCTCCGGAGGCCTCTTGAGGCCCTCGCTCAAAGACACCATGGTGACGCTCTATATCGCGTGCGCTGCTGGACGAAGGAGCAACGGGGTTGTCCTCGCTCACCAAGTGGTGGCGCGCAAGCTCAGTAGATCCGAGAAGACAAGCCTCCTCATGTTCTTGAATGACAAGGCACGAACCGCCGGCCTTGAGCCTCTCGTCACGCTCCCTCCTTGGGTACGGACGACTGTGCCGTCGCACTCGTGGTACACCCCGGGGCATTCCTGGCCTTCTGGTGTGGACGGGTCGAGTGGTCAGGACCCGACCGACCCGCAGACGCAGGCCATGCGTCCTCTATCACGGGGAAGTGTGAATGTGTTTTGCCCCGACGTGCCGACGTGGGCCATCCTTCACGTTGAAAACCCGGCAGGGCCAGCCTCTGAACAGCGTTTCGCTCTTTACATGGAGAACGCAGGCCGACCGAGCGGTAGTCAGGGCCAATGGTCGGTTGCTTCCAAGCCGCTCACAGTCGGAGGTCTTTACCACTGCCTAACTCTCACCATAAAGGCGGGCCAGCGCAGCGCCCTGCGAGTGCGCGCGGTGATCACTAACGTAAACCTCATTCGAACAACCGTATAGGGGGCTCCGGGATCCCTACTTTCGATCTGAGGCGCGTCTCTACAACCAGGGCAACACCCGGCCGCAACTGCATCCATTGCAGAATTTGCGACAATCGACATGATCACTCATCCCGGTGCTCGAGCAGTCGGGTCGCTTCAGTCTCGCACCGGAGCCAACAGCCTAAACTCGGACAATCCAAACGATCGCGCCGTGATGCTATTGTCAGCCTCCGACGGCCTCTTCACACCCTCATGTCGGCTCAAATTAGAATTAGAAGGAATCTGGGCCCGCCGTCCCATAAAGCGCCAACCATGAAGCCGGGTCCGCCCCATCCGCCAGACCGCCTCCACCGCCCTCCTTCCGGCTCTGCGGAGAGCTCCCCGCCAGTCGGCCCCGTGCCTCACGTCCAGGGTGGTCGCCGTCGAGCGCAAGCACGAGCGTCGCGTGGCTGGTCGACGAGAGGCGCGCGACCTGGAGCGCTGAAAGTTCCTTCCCGGACCGCGTGGCCGGGTAGTGTAGCCTCGCCACACCGGCGGCGACGGCGGCCGCCGCAATGGCCATGGGGTCCATGGTTCCCTCTACCACCACGATGCCTCCCTGGGGGCGCTCGGGAAGAGGCAACGGCTGGTAGAGGTCCACTGACTTGTCGTACAGCACTGTGCGTGGCGAGTTCTTGTATTTGGCCCAGCGGGCGTCCCCGACGTCGCGGCCCACGATCCGCGACAAAGTGCCTTCTGACCCCCGGAGGGGGACCAGCACCCTGGAGCGGAAGAAGTCCGTCACCGGGCCACCGTCGTGTGCCCGGTGGGCCAGCCCGGCATCGACCAGCTCTTCGTCAGCGAAGCTGGCACTGCGCAGATGGCGGACGAGGTCGCCGCGCCCGCCCGGCGCTGCCCCGACCTCCGTCCGTCCCGTGTAACCCTCGAGCGCGGACACGTCGATGGCGCGCGAGCGCAGACGGCATCCCCGCCTTCGGATTACTCGCTGCACCCACCAAAGCATCCGTTAGAGACAACGACCAGATCCCGTATTTGGACCAAAGCTCCGATGCCGCTTTGTCCGAGCTGCTTACGAAAGCTCGGCCGAACGAGCTGGTATTTGCAGCGATCTCCAACGTGAGGACGTAGTCCAGCCAGACATTATATGAGAGATCATCAGCCGGGGGGAGATCCGCCGGTGAACTGGTTGGGCACCGCTGATAGTCCGCTACGACTTCCCCGAGCTTCGACACTTTATAGTCCGAGCTGCGGATCGACTAGCCGGACTAACGCTAGTCCGACATGTGGTAGCGACTACGGAAGTCGGCGCCTATTTGCGGCCCAGCGGGGCCCTGCCGAGAGTGTTGAGGCGAACATTGCAACCGTTTACATCAAAGCGCTTGGCCAGGGCGCGCACATGCTGAGGCGCTCACGCTTGTGCGTCGTCCAGATGTGCTCGTGCAGGCTCACCTTAGAGCACTTGCTTTTCGGGTACGAAGAGCAGGCAAGCTCGATGGTTACCCCGGTCTCGAGCCGCAGCCATCTTCCAGGATCCTCCCTCGCACGCCGCCTCCGAAAAGTACCCTACAGGGGCCATGCGGGTGCGGCGGTCCTCGGGTGATCCGTCAGCTCGGTCGGTTCGGGGGCGGCTCGTTGATCCGTCGCAGAAGGACGGTGACCGCGTCGCGTAGGCGTGGGAGCTCTTCGTTCACGGCCTGGGTGACGATGGCGTGGTCAGTATCGAAGTAGTGGTGAGCCAGTTGGTCACGCATCCTGGCGATCGCCCGCCACCGGATGTCGGGTACGGACTGGAGTAGGACAGGATCGAGGTGCTTGACGGCCTCGCCGATCTCGATTAGGCGTGCTCGGCACGCATCGTAAACGACCCCTTCGGCTAGGGTGCCCGCTTCCAGGTAGCGCTCGATGGCGGTGATGGCTTCGGCGATGTCGGCCAGCCAGGCCCCCTCCCGGCGGGTCACAAAGCGAGCGCTTCGGCCAGGACCTCGTCGCGAAGGAACGGACGAAGCGACGAAGGCACGCCCACGTCGACGTGGACACCGAGCTCGTCCTCGATGTCGCACCCGAGCTCGAGCAAGTCGAACGGCGTCGCCTGGTCATCCATGTCGACGAGCAGGTCGATATCGCTCTCGGGGCGGTCCTCGCCGCGTGCCACGCTCCCGAAGACCCGGACGTTGGAGGCGCCTCGTCGGGCCGCTGCCGCAATGACGGCAGTTCGGTGCTCGAACAGGAGCTTTCCCAAGCGGGACTGAGGCTCGAACTGCGCCACCATTGGTGGGATCGTAGCCTCCAGATCCTGCGACAGCTGGCTTCGATTGGTCAGAGCATTACCACGTTCGTGGGCATCGCACGGGCATCTGATAGCGAACCCCGGGAGTACCGCTGTTGATCTGGGTCGTCGTGCCCGATCTGGGGTGCCTTGGGTCTCGGGGCCGACATGCGGTGCGATCAACTGGCAGGGGCCCGACCTGGTGCGGTACGCCGGCACACCGGTGCCCGTGAGCGTGCCATCATCGTGCCATCACGAAGGGCCCACAAGGGTCAGGAGGGGTCGTCACCGGGCGTCCCGCACCACTGCTGAGCAGCGTTTTTGTGGAATCGGCGCAAGTCAGGAAGTTGCCTGCCGCGCCCTTTCAAGGCGGCGGCACGGGTTCGAATCCTGTTCGGGTGTTGCTTGCTACTACTACTACGACTACTACTGCTGCGCTGCTGCTTCTTCTTCCTGCGGTGCGTGGCATCGGGCTCGGGTCGCCGGAAGCGTGCTCGCCCGACGCCAACGATCGAGCGCGTCAAGCGCCTCGTTCAGATACTCCGAATCCCTAGGCCGAGCCAAATCACCACCACTGCGCCCCCGTGGCGCTCGACTGCGGCGTGCAGCCCGAAGCGGCGGCGGCGTAGGCCGTGAACTGGCGCTCGAGGAACCCCTCGGTCTCCGCCCGGTCTGGCCCCTGCCCAAGGGGTAGTGCCAGAAGGACTGCTCGCTGTGCAGTGCCGCCAGTCCGTCTAGGCCGCCGAGGGCTATGGCCTCAAGACCAGGCGATCGGTGTCCATGTGCGGCACCCACGCATAGTAGATGAGCGCCCAGCGCCGGCTAACGGTCCAACCGTGGCCTCTCAGCCGATGGTACCGTGTGTGATACAGCGTAGTGCTGAGAACTACAGGAGAAGGTTTCAATGTCACGCCCGACTTCGTTCCGTCTTCCCGGCGACTTGCTCGCTCGCTTGGATGACGAGGCTGCGGCAAGGGGGACCTCGGTCAGCGCGCTTGTCAGCTCGGTTCTCGACGAGGGACTGAAGGCCCGCCGGTTCCCTGGCGTCGTCTACCGTGACGGGCCCACGGGCCGACGGGCCGGGCTCGTTAGCGGTCCCGACGTCTGGGAGGTGATCCGGGCCCTGAAGGCGCAGTCTGGCGGCGCGGAGGACAGGGTGCGCAAGGTCTCCGAGGAGACGGGGCTACCGGTGGGACAGGTCCGGTTGGCGGTCGACTTCTACGGCGAGCATGCCGAGGAAATCGACGAGCGCATCGCCTTGGATGAGCAAGCCGCCGAGCGCGTGCGCGCGAGCGTGGAGCGCCGAGAGAGGCTCCTGTCCGCTTGAGATGGCTCTTCGACGAGATGTTCCCCCATGCGTGCGCTGAACGGCTGGCCGGCCTCGGCCACGACGCGCTCTCGGTACACGCCCTGGGCCTCGCTGGCCACAGCGACGACGAGGTCTTCTCTGCTGCTGTCAGCCAGGACCGCATCCTGGTAACGGAGAACTTCGGCGACTTCTCGGCGCTCCTGGACCAGCGCCTCTCGCGCGGGGAAGCCTGCGTTCCGGTCGTCTTCGTACGCCGGGACCGGCTTCCTCGCCGCGGAGCCACGGCCGCCAAGGCGGCAGAACTGTTGTCCGAATGGGCCCAAGCCAACCCCGAGCCTTACGTCGGTTCCCACTGGCCAAAATGAGCCGCCGTCAAATGAGTGCATAATTGGGCGATAATTGGGCGATCCGCACGCTCCGACAATCGACGGACGGCATCCCGGCGGACCGTTCACATTCGGCGATCGGCTCGGGCGTGGCTGACCTCCCGGGCGCCCATAGCGACGGGAGGTGGTTGCGCCGTGCGCCCGGTCAGGAAGCGACCAGGGTGAATGTATCGTCGGCGTCTGGGCGAACTACGGCCGCATCGACGCGGAGGCCAGGGTCGAGCGCGTCCCAGATCGCATCTAGAAGCTCAGTTGGGCTGTGTGCCTGATGGGCGACCTTCACTGGGGCGTCGGCGATGACGACGCTGTCGGGCGTGCCCGCGTAGGTGGTCACCAGCAGCCCGACGTCCTCGGAAAGGTCTGCAATGGACCACGCAGCCCGCGTCGTACCACCATCATCTCGGCGGTGAACAACGCCTGCAGTGATCGGCTGCTCTGGCAGCCCTGGCTGGACGGCGGCCCATATCCTTGGCGTCCAAATCGGAGGGTCCGGCTCGGCCTCGAGTGTCGCCATGCTCTCAACGAATCCAATACCCGAGGCGAGCGAAGATGCCATCACCTCTACGTGATCACCGTTGCCGACGACCATCCATCCTCCCTCGACGACAGCGGCGCAGTAGTGCCGAAGAGGATCATGCCCTGAGCCATCCCGGTCGGCCACGACGACATTGGAGCCCCTGATCAGCAGACGGCGGTTCCTGGACGCCTCACTGCGGCCCGTCAGGAAGTACACCATGACACGCTCCCCCTCGACGGACGCAAGGATGCAACCGCGGCCCGGGTACGGCCGCGAGACCATCACGTCCTTCAGCGATGAGATCGGCGCCACACGCAAGAGGGTAGACGTCCACCTCAGCGCAGCGCTCCAGCTGCGAGGACGACCCTGCGGAACGGCTGTACATAACGACACCTGTCAGGCAACGCCGGCTGTCGAGCAGGCTGCGCCCTAGTCGGCGATCCCGCGCCTAGCGGTCTGGGCGCCGACGAGGACCCTGCCGGCGCCCAGAACAATGCGCTGGGTTAGCGGCTGGCGCCCGCTATGAACGTCGCGACGATGTAGGTGCCGTGGCGGTCAAGAGACACCCGGGCGCGGTCGTAGCGCATGGTCGTCCGGGGGTCGGCGTGCGACGCCGCTTCCTGGACGTCTCGGAGGGGCACCCCTGCGTCCAGGGCGGCCGTGATGAAGGCTTGCCCGGAGGGTGTTTAGCCCTATGCGTTTGTCCACCCCGGCGCGCCGCGCCACCCGGCGTACGAGCCGGCCGGCGCCGTGGCGGTCCATACGCTGGCCGTTGGCGCCCAAGAATATGGGGCCGCCGGGGCGTTCGCCGATGGCCAGGTCGACTGCCCTGGCGGTGCGCAGCGCCAGGGGGACGGTCACGACCTTGCCCCCTTTGCGGAGCACCGTGAGCGTGCGGTGGCCCCGCTCCAGGCCGAGGGCCTCGATGTCGGCCCCGAGGGCCTCTGAGATCCTGAGCCCGTTCAGGGCCAGGAGCGAGATGAGGGCGTGCTCGGACGCCGCCCCGAGCCCAGCAGCAACCAACAAGGCGCCGACCTCGTTGCGGTCGAGGCCTATGGCGTGACTCTCGTAGTCGAGGCGGGGACGGCGGACGTGGACGGCTGGGGAGGTTGCGACCAGGCCCTCCTCTTCCGCGTAACGGTAAAAGCCGGCCACCGTGCACAGCCGCCGGGCCACTGTGGCCCGGGCGCGGCCGGCCTCCTCCAAAGCCCGGGCGTACAGCTCGATGTCGGCCCGGCGGACCGAGAACAGCTTGAGCTGGTGGCTGCCCGTCCAACGCACGAACTGACGTAGGTCGAGGGCGTACGCCTCCCGGGTGAGGCCGCGGTAGCCGGCCAGGAACGCTGCCAGGGCCAAGCGCTCGGGGTCGGTGAAAACAGGGTCAGGGACCACCAGCGTGGTCGTGGCGGGTGAGGTGGTTGATGTCATGGCGTTGCCTCCTGAGCCGGTGGGGCTCGGGGCTGTTAGGGCCAAGCCCCACACTTATGAGGCTCCGACGCTATGGCTGCCACAAGCGGCAGGAAGGCTTTGACCTGCAGTTATGTGCGGACCGTCGAGACACGCCCCAACAGCTTCCCGGTGCGCGCGATCGCCGGCTCGGAGCGGAAGCCGCCGCTGGCGGCAGGACGCAGGTGGCATGTTCTGCTCGGCCAGTTCGTCTAACCAGTGACGTGGTGCCAGTGGGTCTGCGGAGGAAGGGCTCGCGGTAGCAGGGGTACTGGATCGTGGGACACCGAGCTGTGCTGACCCCGGCTCTACAGGCGGCGGCACGATCAGGAAGCCGGCAGGTTGTTGAGGATCTCCCCGCTGCTCGGCGCTCGTCGCGCAGGTCGGCTGGGACGAGCGCCCACGCCTCGTGGTCGGGGTCGTCGAGGGCGGCAGCGAACCGGAGACGCTTGCGGTCCTTCGGGCCGAGTTGCTCGGCCAACCTGAACGGGTCGTCGATGAGGGCACAGAGCAGCGCGAGGTCACGGAAGTGGCGGCTCGTGTCGTCGGGAAGACCGCAGGCTGCGGCCTTCCCAACGACCGCTCCGAGCAGTGACGG
>DASSZK010000120.1:0-10338 GCA_035702845.1 Acidimicrobiales bacterium | reverse complement strand
AGCGATCGCCACGGATGGCGCCTTTTCGGAAACGGCGATCGCTGTGGCCACCGAAAGCATGATGGTGTTGCGGTTGGGCACCACAGTCGCCTTCATGTTGTCCGCGGCGTAGTGCCCTTCGGGGACTTCGCTCGCCGGATCAGTCAGAGCGGAGTGGCAGTAGCGCCCGATGTCGGCGAGGTGCACGAGCAGCCACCGGGCCCCTAGGCGTGACGCAGCGGACTCAGCGAAGGCGATCTCCTTGGCGTGGCGCTGACCGTAATCGAATGTCACGAGGGTCAGCCCATCTCCTGGTTGCCCAAGGCGTCCTGCCGCCATGTCCTCGCTGAGCAAGTGGGCCAAGGTGACCGAGTCGAGCCCGCCTGAGACCACCGCCACGGTTGCTGTTGCCACTGCCTGGTCTATCCCCTCTGTCTTGTCCCGCCCACGACTTGTGAGCCCACGACTTGTGAGCCCACGACTTGTGAGTGCGGCGCCTGGTGGGTGCCTTTCACACACGGGTCGGCTCAAAGATGCCAACCCCCTGCTACTGTAAGCGCGGGTCCTCCTGGTCCCAATGGCACCGCCGCTTGTGGCTTTGGTCCCTAGGCTGGCCCCTAACGGCGAACCTATGGTCGGCCTGTCGTCGGCCGTTGTCTGGCCTGATCACCCCCCCGGAGGATGGCATGAGGTCGGTAATAATCTCGTCGGTGAACCTCAATGGCCCAGGCGGCTATCTGCACTGGTCCATTTTCACCGTCTCGGTGGCGAACCTGGTGCTCATCGCCGTCATGGTCGCCATATTCGGCGCTGCCCTGCTCATCCGCTTCCCCGGTCACCCGGGGGCCGAAGAGGGCTCGGCAGTCGAAGGTACCGAGAGCGACGGCGCGGGCGCCCGGGAGGGGGCTGCCCATTCCGAACAGGCGGGGTACGGTGCCCCAGGTACGGGGGACGCGCCCGGGGTGGTGCCCGGCGACCGCACCTGGACCGGAGCCATCCGCCGAGCCGGCCTCAGGCTGCTACCGCCGGGCAAGCTCCTGCCTGACCGCCAACCGGCCTATGTCGCTTCCTGGATTTACGTCTTCGGGGTCGCCGCTCTAGCCTCCCTCGGCCTTGCGATCGTCTCCGGTTTCGCCATCGCCTTGGGTGGGAGCGACTGGTGGCACACGAACCCGGTCGGCCACTTCTTCAACAGCCTCCACCTGTGGTCGGTCGAGCTTTTCATGGCCCTGATGGTCATCCACCTCTGGGGCAAGTTCTGGATGGCTGCCTGGCGAGGCAAGCGGGCGCTGACGTGGATCTCCGGCGGCCTCGCTTTCATGGCCTCGGTGGTCGAGTGCTTCACGGGCTATCTGTCCCAGCAAAACTTCGACTCCCAGTGGATCTCGACCAACGGCAAGGACGCGATCAACGCCACGGGCCTCGGTGGCTTCTTCAACCTCATGAACTTCGGCCAGATGCTCATGTGGCACATCGTGCTCATCCCGATCGTGCTCATCGCCTTGGTCGGGGCACACGTACTGCTGGTGCGGGTGCGCGGCGTGTCTCACCCCCTGCCCGCCCGCCGGGCACGGACCAAGCAGGAGCGGGCCGCCCAGCGCGTGGCCGACGCCGCCGACTGGAAGGGCCCCACCCGCGTCTACGACATTGTCAAAGAGGCCACGATCGCCACGGGCATAGCGCTGGTCCTCGTTGTGCTCCTGGCCAGCGTGCTCTCATCGCCGGACGAACCGACGGTGACCATCGCTTCTTGGGCCAAGATCGCACCCGCGGACTTCTTGGCTACGGCCGGGTCCGAGCTCAACGGCACTAGCGAGACAGCCGGGTACGGGCCGCCCTACAACAATGGCAACCGGAGCACCCAAAGCCTGGTCGTGTCCTGGGAGCGCCTGGCCGGGGTCAGGATCCCGGTTAACGCGGCGGCAACGTTCGTGCTCGGGCCCTTGAGCAAGGTCGCCCCCACTGACCCGCCCCTGCAGGCAGCGCTCAACGATTACGTGCATGCAGGGACCAAGCAGCAGATGTCCTGGGTCGGGGCCTACTTGAACGCCCTTGCCAAGGTGCACTTCGTCTCCGGCACGCCGGTCATGCCCAAGGCCGCGGACGGGCCTGTGCCGCAACTGTTGGGCACGGAGCTGACCCTGGCCAGGAGCGGGGCGCTCGACGCCGACCTCATCGCTGAGCAGCAGTTCTACGGGACCAACTTCACAAAGCCCCTGCTGTTCTTGGAGGACGGGCAGTACTTCGCACAAAAGGCGAAAGCCCAGCACTTGACGGGAGCCCAATGGGGCGTCATGAACGAGACGGGCAGCTACCCGGGCCAGCCGTGGCTGTGGCTCTATACCTTGTGGTACCAGTTGCCCGGTTTCGATCACTCGGCCAACGTGGACCTCATCGCCATCTACATGACGGGCGCCGCTACGGTGCTGCTCCTAGCCGTGCCTTTCATACCGGGGCTGCGTGACATACCCGAGATCGTCCCCCTCCATCGCCTGGTGTGGCGCAGGTGGAACTCCGGCCGCTACGTCGCAGGGGTCGTTCGTGAAGATGGAGCAGCCGGCGAGGGGCAGCAAGGCGCGACCGAGGCCGCTTCACCGGCTCGCAAGGAAAGAGCAAGTAACCTCCGAGAGTGATCTTCGCTTATGGGCCTTGCACTTTGGGGCCGGCTAACGAATCGCTTCGGTATGCCGGCCCCAGTCCACAGACCCGGTGCCCCCACCACGGGCGCCCAGGCTCGGGGTATCTGGGAGCCGGGAGAGCTCGCCGGTGACCAGGGAGGAAGGTGGCTACGGCCAAGCGGACTACGGCGAGGACCGCACAGGCCCGATTGGTAGGCGTGTCCCGCCCGCGCCGGCAGCGTCTATGCGCGGGGCGGGGCCGGCGGGCGGAGCGGGCGCAGGCGGTGCCAAGCGTGCCGCTGCCCCCGGTGCGGCCCCCCGTGCCGCTAGCCGAGGTTCACACGCAGGTGCCCGCAGAGGCGGTCCCAACTGGCGCCTCATAAGCGTGCTTGGCGTCGTCGCGGTTGTGGTTGCGGCCGTGGTCGTAGCCACCCAAGGGGGCGGAGGCAATGCTCGTGCCGATGCCGGGCAAGGCGTGGCCACGACTTCGCGCTCCAAAGGGCAAACCACCACCCGGGGCGGCCGCGCTGGAGGAGCAGCTAAAGGTACCCCTAAAGGCAGCGGCGGTACCGGGGCCAACGGCCGTACCGGGCGGAGCAGTGGCACCGGCGGTAGGGCGCCGAGCACAGGTGGCATCCCGGCTGTAGAGGCGGGGGTTGTCGACTGGCAGCTGCAAGCACCCATCAGCCGGGAGGCGGTCCTTCCAGGGGCTGCCGGCTCAGTGCTCCTGGCTGGAGGGCTAGCAGGCGGTGCGTCCCAATCGGCCGTGTTTACCCTGAGCCTCACCAACGGCGCGCTCCAAGCTGTTGGCCAGTTGCCCGCCGCGGCGCACGACGTCGCCGCCGCCCAACTGGGGAGCCGTGGCTTCGTCTTCGGCGGGGGCGCGGCCACGCCCGCGTCCTACTCCCAAGTCGTCACGGGCTCCGGGGCCGGAGCGAGCGCAGGCACGCTCCCTGCTGCTCGCGCGGATGCGGCAGCGGTGGCGATTGGCGGTACCGCTTACATCGTCGGAGGCTACGACGGCTCTCAGATGGATGCGGCGGTCCTGGCCACTACCGACGGCGCCAGTTTCACCACGGTGGCCCAGCTGCCTGTGCCGGTGCGCTATCCCGCCGTCGCCGCCCTGGGGACGAAGATCTATGTTTTCGGCGGCCAGGATGCAAACGGGGCGCCAACAGACAGCGTCCAGGTGGTTGACCCTGCCACGCACCAGGCCACCGTCGTCGGGCACCTGCCCGTAGCGCTTTCGGCGGCGACGGCCGCCACGATTGGTGGCTATATCTACCTGGCCGGGGGCGACACGCCGTTACCCCAGGCCACCACCGGTGCAGCCCAGGCGTCCGGCGCTATCTATGCCTATGACCCGGCGACCGGCCGCTTCCTTGTGGCCGGTTCCCTGCGGGTGCCGGTGGCCAATGCCGGTGCCACCGTTACGGGGGGGCGCTTGTGGCTGGTCGGCGGGGAGACGGCTCCCGGCTCGGCGACGGCCGACGTGCAGGTGCTCACACCTAATAGGCACTTCGGTATAGCCGGCCAACCTGGCGCCGGTTCTCCTTATTACGGCGACAAGTTGTTGATCGCCGACCGCGGCAATGACCGTCTGTTGTTGCTTGACGATACCGGCAAGATCCTCTGGACCTATCCCAACGCCAAGGCACCGCCGCCGCCGGGAGGCTTCTACTTCCCCGACGATGCCTTCTTTATCCGGCATGGGACGGCCATAATCTCCAACCAGGAGGAAAACGAGACCCTGGTCGAGATCGGGTACCCGTCCGGCAAGGTGCTCTGGCAGTACGGCCATCCCCGCGTCGCGGGTGCCGCCCCCGGTTACCTCAACAACCCCGATGACGCGTACCTCCTGCAAAACGGGCACATCGTCGTCGCCGACCCCAAGAACTGCCGCGTCCTGATTATCAACCCGGCGACCAAACAGGTGTTGACGCAGGTGGGCACCAACGGCGTGTGCATGCACAACCCGCCGACGTACCTCGGCTCCCCCAACGGTGACACGCCTCTCGCCAATGGGGACCTGCTGGTCTCGGAGATCAACGGCAGCTGGATAGACGAGATGACCCAGCAGGGAAAGCTGGTGTGGACCACCCACATCCCGATCGGGTACCCCTCTGACCCCCAGACGGCCGGCCCGGGCCGCTATCTCGTCGCCGACTACGAGAACCCAGGCTCGTTCCTATTTTTTGACCAGTCCGGGCAAGTCTTGTACAAGTTCGGTGCGGCTTCGGGGCCTGGGTACCTCAACCAGCCTTCGCTGGCGGAGCTATTGCCCTCCGGTGTTGTGATGTTGAACGACGACTACAACGACAGGATGGTCGCCGTCGACCCGGCCACGAGCTCAGTGGTCTGGCAGTACGGCCAGAGCGGCGTGCCAGGGACGGCGCCGGGCTACCTGAACACCCCGGACGGCTTCGACGTTTTGGCGCCTGGCGGTGGCTTCCCTACGCACCCCATAACCGGCTAGCGCTGTAACCGGTTAGCACCTGGCCGCACCGCCTCGGGCTCGCAAGCGGGGAGACCTTTGGTACGCCGTGGCCTTCTGTGTACTGGTGGGCTCGGCGTGGTGGCCCTGCTCGTGACGTCGCCGGCGGTTGCTGGCCCCAGGTCACTGGCCAGGCGTGAGCTCGGCCCAAACGACCTTGCCGGCGCCTGCGCGCTGCGATCCCCACCGTGAGGTCAGCGCTTCCACTATGACGAGGCCCCGGCCGCTCATAGCCCCGCTGGGGCCCGGGCGGGGCGGCACGTTGGAGCTGTCTTCCACTTCGAGGCGGACGCCGCCACCGGGGATCGGTGCAATGCGAATTCCGCGGATACCGCCCCCATGCAGCATGGCATTGGTCCCAAGCTCGGTGACCACGAGGGCGGCATGCTGGGCTACGTCGTCGTCAAGACCCAGCGCGCGCAACGCAGCCCGCGCCTGTCGGATAGATGTCAGCCCTGCGCTAGCATCCGGGTCCAATCTGTCCCCTTTCCCACTCCGACCGGTTGTTTGGTCCCAGGGGCGGGGGACTTCGCAACACGCCGTTGCGAATATAACGGCAACCGCAACTGGGAGGAAACTGCATGGGCGAGCATGACGGGGTGACGGTTGCGTTCGACGCTATGGCCCAGGTGGCAGAGCAGGTGTCGCAGGACAGCCAGAAGCTGGCCGACCAGTCCCGCGCCGCCGGCGCAGAGCGGGCCGCCGGCGCGAGCATGACCGAAGTCATGGACAGCGGCCGGCCGCAAGCCGTGCTGAAGCTGGCCGAGTCCCTGGCCAAGCGGCTGGTATCAGCGGCCAGCGTGCTCCGCCACGCAGTTGTGCGCGATCTTTCGTCTGAGGGTAAGAAGGTTTCCGCCATTGCCCGCATCTTCGGGGTAAGCCACCAACGTATCTCGGTCCTGCTAAAAGCGCGGCACCAAAACGATTGAGCTATTCGTCGTAGATGTGTTCGGTGCCACACCTTACCGTGGCAACCCACTGGCCGTCTTGACCGGCGGTGAGGACCTCTCGGTGCCAGAGATGCAAGAAGTGGCTCGGTGGTTCGGGTTTTCGGAGACCACCTTCTTGTCGGAGCCCACAGACCCGGGCGCCACGTACCGCTGCCGGATATTCACTCCGAGCGAAGAGCTACCCTTTGCCGGCCACCCGACCCTTGGGAGCGCGCACGCCTGGTCTCAGCTGAGCGGGCAGGCTCTCGCGCCGGGGGCAACGCTCGTGCAGCAATGTGGTGCTGGTCTGGTGCGCCTACAGGTGGCCCCGACCCCCGGGAGCCCGACCCCCGGGAGCCCGACCCCCGGGAGCCCGGCACCCCCGAGCCCGGCACCCCCGAGCCCGGTACCCGGCGCCCAAGTGCCGGCGCTGTATTTCGAAGCACCACCCCTGGTGCGCAGCGGCCCGGTGAGGGGCGACCTCGTGGAGCGGGTGGTCGATGCGATCGGTCTCGGGCCCCGGGACGTGCTCGATGCGCAATGGGTGGACAACGGCCCGGGATGGGTGGCTTTATTGCTAAAGGACGCGGGGACGGTGCTGGCGGCGCGGCCGGCGAGCCCGGATGGTGCCAAGATCGGCCTCGTCGGCTTTTACCCCGAGGGTAGCGACGTCCTGTACGAAGTTCGTGCTTTTTTTGACAAGGGCGCGCCCGGTGTTGCCGAAGATCCCGTCACCGGAAGCTTGAACGCCTCCGTGGCTCAATGGTTGGTGGGCTCAGGCAGGGCCGTGGCCCCTTATGCCGTGGCTCAAGGCCGTCGTGTAGGCGCGGACGGGCGCGTCCACGTGAGCTCGGGGAGCGACGGGTCGATATGGGTGGGAGGAGCCACCTTTACCTGCGCCAGAGGCCAGCTCTTCGCACCCTCGGGTACGCCGCACGCGTGAGCGTTGCCTGGACGGTAGCGGGGGCGCTGATCGTCCTGTCCGTTGGGGCCCACATCGTGCGGACCCTGGTTGTCCCCCGTGCCCGGCGCACCATCCTCACCACGCTGATCGACGGGATCGTCGACCAGTTCTTCCAATTACTGGTGCGCCCGGTGCGCTCTTACGAGCGGCGGGACAGTGTGCTGGCGGCCCAGGCGGCTGCCGTGTTGATAGCCCAGCTCGTCTCTTGGCTCGGCGCTTTCGAGGTCGGCTTCGCGCTGGTCTTGGAACCGCAGGTGCACTCCTTGGGCTCGGCCCTGGAGGAAGCCGCCAGTTCGATGTTCACCCTGGGCTTTGTTTATTCGCGCTCCACCGGGCCAACTGTGGTCGACGTGCTCGCCGCCGCCACGGGCATGGTGGTCGTGGCGTTGCAGATCGCCTACTTGCCCACGTTGTACAGCGCTTTTAACCGGCGGGAGACCGAGGTGACTCTGCTGGGCGCCCGAGCCGGCACGCCTCCCTGGGGCCCCGAGCTGTTGTTGCGGACTCGTTACGGCGTAACTCCCAGGACTGACAGCCTGCCCCAGTTCTTCGACCTGTGGGAGCGCTGGGCGGCAGATGTGGCCGAGAGCCATTCCAACTACCCCGTGCTGGTGCGCTTCCGCTCTCCTCAACCGCTCTCGTCTTGGCTCGTAGGACTCCTGGCCGTGATGGACGCCGCCGCCATGTACCTGTCGCTGTGCCCCAGCCAAGAGCGCATGGAGGCCCGCCTGGCCCTGCGCATGGGGTTCACCGCCCTGCGCGAGGTAGCCCGGGCGCTGGGGGCCAAAGTGGACGAGGACCCTGAACCGGACGGCCCGTTGCAGCTGAGCTACGAAGAGTTTGCATCGGCCGTCGAGCAATTGGTGGTTTACGGGTTCCCCGTGGAGCGCACCAGCGAAGAGGCGTGGCCGCACTTCAGGGGCTGGCGTGTCAACTACGAGGCGCTCGCCTACGACCTGGCGCGCCGCACGGACGCCGTGCCTGCTCCCTGGTCGGGCCCGCGCCGCTGGAAAGCTGAGACCATCGCCGTCAGGCGCCCTCCCAACCGCCAGCCGGGGCCGCCCGCCACCTCGGAGGGGCGCTCGGCGGGCGATCCGACCAGAGGCCCTCAGTAGGCCGTGAGCTAGCGGCTTCGGTGCGCCTCCCGCCGTGTGGCACACTATTTGAGCAGCACGGCGGATGGCGCCGCGCCGAGCCTTTGGACCTAAGACAAGACAAGAGAGAAGCGAGCAGCCGTTGACCGGGAAAGCGCGTGCAACAGTAAGGGATTTGCGCCGGGTCAACCGAGCCGCCGTCCTGCGCCGGCTGTTCCTCCAAGGTTCGCTCAACCGGGTGGCCTTGGCACAATTGACCGGCTTGAGCAGCGGGAGCGTCACCAACGTCACCGCCGCCCTGCTGGACGAAGGCCTGATCGCCGAGGTCGGCCTGGAGGAGTCGGACGGCGGTCGCCCCCGGGTGCTCTTGCAGGTCAACCCCGACTTCGGGACGACTATCGGCGTAGAGGTGGGCGAGACCTGTATCCGCGTGGAGGCGTTCGACCTGCGCATGAGGGTCGTAGGTACCACCGAGGTGGGCCTTCACCCCCAGCACCACGCTGCCGAGGTGGCCGTCGACGAGATCATCTCCGCCATCGAAAAGCTCCAGGCTCAACTGGGCGGCAATTACCGCCGCTACCTGGGGGTAGGGGTGGCCGTACCCGGGATCGTCGCCCACCAAGAAGGCGACTCGCGGGTGCACGCACCGAACATCGGGTGGCGCGACGTGCCCTTGGAGGCGATGGTTGGCCGCAGGCTGCACCTACCGGTGCTGGTGGACAATGGCGCCAAAGCGCTCGGGCAAGCTGAGATGTGGCTCGGCGCCGGCCGGGGGGCCAGTCACGCCATCGTGACCCTGTGGGGTACCGGTGTCGGCGCCGCCATCTTCACCAACGGGACCATTTACCGCGGTTCGGCGTCCAGCGCGGGGGAGTGGGGCCACACCTGCATCGTGGCCGGAGGCAAGCGCTGCCGCTGCGGCGGCTCTGGGTGCGTGGAGGCCTACATCGGCGCCGGAGCGCTGCTTGAGGAGTGGTACCGTACCGACCCCGAGGCTTTCCCCCTGTCCGACCCCGACTCTGAGGAATGGGTGGAGCGCTTCATGCGTGCCGCCCGCACCAACAGCACAGCTGCGGAGGCCCTTGACAAGGCGGCTTCCTATTTTGGCTATGCCGCCGCCAACCTCGTCAACTTGTTCAACCCGGAGAAGATAATCATCGGTGGGTGGCTCGGGTTACAGCTCGGTCCCGCTTTGTTGCCCCGCATAAGGGCAGCGGTGCGCGAGCAGGCGCTGGAGTGGACGGCCAACAGGGTGAGCATCGAGCCGGGGCAGCTCGGGCCCGAGGCCGTCGCCCTTGGTGCGTCGACGCTCGTCGTGGACGAGCTGCTGTCCAGCGGCGGTGCCCCACCAGTCATGGGTGCCGCCCGGTTCCAACCCGCCGGGCTCGGCTAGACGGGTTAACAGGCGACTGGCGCGAAAAGGCCGCCGCCCGGGCTGTAAACAGCACAGGCGGCGGCCCTTGCGGGATCGCATCCCTTTTTAGCCAGTTGTTCACTCCTGAGGGGGCACCCCGGTGCGGGCCAGTTCTGCGTACCAAAGACCGCTGTCTTTGATGGTGCGCTTTTGCGTCTCGTAATCGATGTGGACGATCCCAAAGCGCCGGGAGTACCCGAGGCCCCACTCGAAGTTGTCCATTAGCGACCATACGAAGTAGCCCTTGACGGGGACGCCTTCGTCGCGGGCTTGGAGGGTGGCGGCGGTGTGGGACTGAAGGTAGGCCTTACGGTCGTCGTCGTGGACCGCGTCCCCTTCGACTTTGTCTTCGAAAGACGCACCGTTCTCGGTGACATAGATGGCGGGCAGGTTGTAACGCTCGTGCGCCTGGGTGATGATGCGGTGCAGGCCCGCGGGACGGATTATCCAGTCCATCAACGTCTTGGGCGCATCGGGCTCCTCGATGCCGACGTAACCGAGCCAGTTGTCGTCCGAAGCCTTCGCGTAATAGCCGTGGTAGTAGTTGAGGCCCACGAAGTCGGGGGCGACCTTCAACGCGGGCATGTCGTCCTCGTACCCTTCGGGCAGGTACGGGGCGATGCGGTCGGCCAGGGCGGGCGGGTAATGACCGTGGCAGAGCGGGTCGAAGAACATCTGGAAGTTGTGCCACGCCTCGGCGCGTTCGCACGCAGCGACGTCCTCGGGCGAGTCGCTGGCAGGCCAAACGGCGGCGTCGTGGGCCGCCAAGCCCACCTGGGCGTTGGCGTCGACCGCCTTGATGGCGTGGAAGCCGGCGACGTGGGCACGCACCTGATGATGGATGGA
>DASSZK010000059.1:0-3769 GCA_035702845.1 Acidimicrobiales bacterium | reverse complement strand
GGATCTAGCTCCATCCGCACTTCGTCTCGAGCTCACCGAGTCGTCGATGATGGCCGCCCGGGGCACCGACGCGATCCACTCACTGAACGAGATAGGCGTGTCTTTGTCCATAGACGACTTCGGGACGGGGTTCTCGTCGCTCAGCCGTCTTCGCCGCCTGCCGTTCTCAGAGCTGAAGGTGGACAAAAGCTTCGTGCTGCAGATGCAGCCGGGCAACAACGACGAAGCGATCGTGAGGTCGGTTATCGAGATCGCCCGCGGCCTGGACAAGTACGTGACGGCCGAAGGCGTCGAGACGAAGGCGATCCTCGACCATCTCGCCCTGCTGGGTTGCCACTCTGCCCAGGGCTACTACCTGAGCCGGCCAGTGCCGGCGGACAAGTGCGGGTCGCTGCTCAGCGCGTACCGCCCGCGCACGCCGGGGGCGGGGACGGGGGCCACTGACCTTAGACGTTGACCAGAAGGGGCCGGAGGCGGCTGCCTACGCCCAGCGCCACGGTCACAGATAGAAACCCCGCCACGAGGAAGGTCAACGGGATACCGACCCACTCCGAGGCAACACCGGCCAAGAGTGCCCCAATGGGCGCGGCAGCTCCCACGATCGCCCGGTACACGCTGACCACCCTGCCGTAGAGAAAGTCCGGCACCAGGCGCTGGCGCGCTGTAATCGAGCCCACGTTGCCGACCGCCGTACTGAAGTCCTGGACACCCATCGCCACCACAGCTATTGCCGCCCAGTGGAGGTAGGACATGAGGGCGAGGCCGCACCCTACCCCAGCGCTGCCTACCAGGAATATTGCTCCTGTCCCGAAACGACGGTGCAGGCGGCCGGCCAAGATCGCACCGGCAACGCCGAACGCTGACGTAAGGGCGAAGAACAGACCGTAACCCGAGGCGGAAAGATGCAGCTGCCGCTCGCCGTAGAGCACGAGCAGCCCGAGCACAGCGGACTGGCTGAACATATTGGTACCGGTCACCACGGTGAGCAATACCAGCGCCTTGGACCTCCGGAAAAAACTGAAGCCCTGCGCCATCCGGGCCATGGCGCCCCCGCCTGGCTCCCCACTGCCAACGCCTTCCAGCCCCGTGCCGACTATGTCGTCCGCCAAGTCCGCACCGCCCATCAGTGCGCCGGTCCCGACGACCGCCAGCTGCTTTGCCACCTTCACGTCCGCGACCGCCGGGGTAGCTGCGGCCTGGGCGCGACGCCGGCGTGCCCTCCCACCGCGCCCTAGGAACACCGCGGCGGCGACGAAGCTGACGGCATCACCGATAACGGGCAAACGTCGGGCCAGCCCGAAGACGAACCCTCCGACCATCGGCCCGACGAACTGCTCCCCAGCACCTTCGGTCGACTGGAGCCTGCTGTTAGCCATGGCCAATGCGTCCGAAGGCACCATATCGGGCACACTCGCCTGCATGGCCAGGTCATAAGCGACCCGGCAAGCGGCGACGATGACCGCGCAGGCATATATTGCGAGTAGATCCCCCCGCCCGACAGACAGGTCGACGGCCAGGCCGGCGAGTGCCAGAGCCGGCGCCACCAGCGAAAAGAACAGGACCGAATGCCTGTCCAAAGCGTCCACGAGCTGGCCGGCCGGTATGGCACAGATGGCTCTGGCAGCGCGACCGGTCGCGAGCACGCCGGCAACTGCCAGGGGGTCCTTCGTGATGGCCGCGGCGAGCAACGGCAACGCAACGATGAGCAGCCCGTCGCCCACCGACGAAACTGCCGTCGCCCCCATCATCCGCCAGAAGCGCGCGCCGAGCGCGCGCCCATCGGAGGCAAGCACGCATAGGAGGCTAACAAGCTCGTTGAGCGCGCGGGGGGCGGGTTGGACTGGGATCGGCCTTTGGCAGGACATCGCCGGGAGCGGGTTGGGCGGGTTGGGCGGGTTAGGCCGTGGATGCCCGCCGCACTGTTGTGCGAGAGCACTGATGCGGGATGGGCCAGGTACGCGGCCCGACGGGTTAACACGGCACCTGTGACGCTCATGCAGGGCAGGCGGCCCGGTCAGGCGATTAGCCTTGTGAGCTGCACCGTGAGCCAGACAGGGAGCCGATGACCCGCCTAGACATCTCAGTAGACGAGGCCACCGCGGTCTTGAGCCGGGGCGACCTGGCCAAGGACGCCGACGTTCGGGTGCTGCTCGAGCTCACAAATGCCCGCCGTTCGATGGACCTCTCCGATCTCTCGCCGGCCGCGCAGGCTCAGCTGGTCGAAGGTCGTTGCCAGCAACTCCAGCCCTCCGCGGCGAGCCTGGCTGAAAGGTTCTCGAAAGCGGCGGCCGAGGGCCGCCCGTTCGTGGCGAAGTTCGGCATAGACCCGACCGGGGCGGAGGTGCACCTAGGGCACGCCGTCCCCATATTGCTACTGAGCCGCTTCCAGCGGATGGGCCACAAGGTGGTCTTTATCGTCGGGGATGTGACTGCCAAGATCGGCGACCCGAGCGGACGCTCCGACGAGCGCCCGCCGCTCACCGATGAGCAGATCGCCGTAAACCTGTCCACCTACAGGGACCAAGTGTCGCCGCTGTTCGACTTCTCCCGCGCCGAGTTCCGCCATAACGGCGACTGGCTGCGAGAGGTAACGCTCCCTCGGCTCATCGAGATAACTGCTCGGGTGCCGGTCTCGATGTCCCTGCAAAGAGAAGATTTCCGCACCCGTTTAGCTGCCGGTCACAGCCTGTCCTTGGCCGAGCTGTTGTACTCGGTCGCCATGGCTCTTGACTCGGTAGAGGTCGAGTGCGACCTTGAAGTCGGCGGCATAGACCAGTTCCTCAACATGCAGATGTGCCGTAAGGTCATGGAAATCTGCGGGCAAGAGCCAGAGCTCGTCGCCGCCGTGGCGTTATTGGAAGGCACTGACGGCACCGGCGCCAAGATGAGCAAGTCGAGGGGCAACTACGTGCCGTTGACGGCGCAGGCCGCAGACGTTTTCGGCAAGCTGATGTCCGTGCCGGACCACCTCGTAGTCCCCTACCTGCGGGCACTCACGGAATGGCAGGAACCCGAGCTCGACACCGCGCAGTCGAGGCTGCGCGATGGAGCCCTGCACCCCATGGACTTCAAAAAGGTCATGGCCGCCGACGTCACGGCCGCCCTGCACGGCGTGGACGCCGCGCTCAAGGCACGCGAGGACTTTGCTGCGCAGTTCTCCGCTCGGCGCTTATCCGACGTGGACGCGCTCCCCCGGGTGGCCTTGGACCAAACGCCCATAGTCGAGGTCGTAAAGGCGCTCGGCTGGGCCGGTAGCAACTCGGAGGTCCGCCGCGCGGCGGAGCAAAAAAGCCTCCGTCTCGTAATGGAAACTGCATCCGGCGACCAGGAACAGACCATCCTCGGCCCGGACGACGTCCGGCGACCTCTGACCGAAGTGGTGCCCGGCCCCGAGCCTGCGCGCGCGCTCGAGCCCTTCTTGAAGATGGGCCGGCGGGCCGCCCGGATCGTGCGCTCCTGAGCCTGCTTCCCCTACTGCGGCCCGCCGAGCCCACGCCGCGCGGGGCCGAGCACAAGAGAAGCAATTACCCACAACACGACCGCGCACGTGGCCAAGCCGGCGCCGGCAACACACGGGCCGGCCCAGCCGTATGCCCCATAAAGAGCCGCTGACAGGACCGAGCCGCCGGCGCCTCCTGTGAAGTACAAGAACATGTACGCCGCAGTAAGGCGGCTCCTGGCCTCGGGCCGGAGACGGTAGATCTGCGACTGGTTGGTGATGTGCAGAGCCTGCACGGCCAGGTCGAAAACCACCAACCCCACGATCATG
>DASSZK010000305.1:0-9367 GCA_035702845.1 Acidimicrobiales bacterium | reverse complement strand
GGCCTTCGAGGGGTTGAAACCGGCGTGGAGAGAGGCGGCAGAGGGGCTCGGAGCCAGGGGCTGGGCATTTTGGCGCTATGTAGGCATACCGGTGCTCCTGCCGTCTTTCCTCGGGTCTGTGCTGTTGTTGTTCGGGTCGGGACTTTCGGCCTATGCCACGGCCAACGCGCTCACGGCGGGGACGCTCGCCTTGACGCCGCTACAGATCGGGAACTTCGTGCAGGGCAACGTACTGGCCGGCCAGCAAAATGTGGGCTACGCGTTGGCGCTCGGCCTCGTGCTGCTCGTCACGCTGGCTATGGTTGGCTACTCGCTGCTCCAGCGAAGGGCGTCACGATGGCTCAGGTAGCCACGATTGCTGAGGCGGGCCCTCTAGCCGTCGTCCAGCACGAGCACCCGGCGAAGGCACCGGTCGCCAGTAAATGGCCGACCCTGAACAGGGCCCGCGCCCGGTGGTGGCGCATGGCCGTAGTGCTCCCGGTTGCGGTGTACTTCCTGGTCCCTCTTTACGCCGGCCTGCGTTACAGCCTTGCGTACAACGGGCCCGGTTGGAGCCTGCAGGCGTACACCGGCCTTTTCAGCCAGGACGGGTTCGGGTCATCCATATGGCTTTCGGCTCAGCTCGCAGCGGTGACGACCGTTGTGACGCTTCTCATCATGGTCCCGACGACGGTGTACGTGCACCTGCGCGTCCCGCACCTGCGGCGCCTGATGGACTTCATAACCGCATTGCCGATCGTGATCCCTCCCGTGGTTGTAATGATCGGCGTCCTCGACGTTGCCCCGGCCAGGCTCAAGTCCACGCCCTTCCTCCTTGCCCTCGAGTACGTCGTCTTGGCGGTGCCCTTTGCCTATAGGGCCTTGGACGCAGGTGTACGGGCGCTCGACCTGCGGACATTGACCGACGCCTCGCGTTCGCTCGGTAGCAATGGGCTGGTCACTTTGTGGCGGGTCATCATCCCCAACCTGAGAGTTGCGATCCTGTCGGCAACAGTCCTCACACTTGCGCTGGTGCTGGGGGAGTACACAATGGCGGCGCTCGACCAGTATTCGACGTTCCCCTACTGGATTGTCCTATTCGAACAGAGCAACTCCCATGTCTCGGTCGCCGCCTGCTTCTTTTCCCTGGCCCTGACGTGGGCCGTGCTCGTGTGCATATCCATTTTCGGCAGAGCACGCCGCCAGGAGGTAGCTATATGAGCATTGGCCCCAACGGGACAGCGTCGCTCGCAACCCGGGCAGCGGACGCGCGCTTGCATATGGGGCAGGCGGCCGGCGAGGTGCGAGGCACGTCGGTATCCCTGATCGAGCTGTGCTGCCGGTATGGCAATGTGCAGGCGCTTGACGGCCTTTCAGTAGAGATAGCCCCCGGCGAGCTACTGGCGTTGCTCGGGCCATCGGGGTGTGGAAAGACCACAGCGCTGCGCATCCTGGCCGGCTTCGAGCCGGCTACCTCGGGCCACGTCCTGGTAGACGGCCGCGACATCCAGGCGGTCCCCGCTCAGAAGCGCAACATGGGCATGGTCTTCCAGAGCTACAGCCTGTTCCCGAACATGACCGTGCTCGACAACGTCGCCTTCGGCTTGCGCCTGCGCAAGGTTCGCCAGTCGGAGCGGCGAGCCAAAGCTATGTCACTGCTGGAAATGGTCGAACTCGCGGACCGCAGCGGCCATTACCCGCACCAACTGTCCGGTGGCCAGCAGCAGCGGGTGGCTCTGGCACGTGCTCTTGCCATCGAGCCGAGCGTCCTGCTCTTGGACGAGCCTTTGTCGGCCCTCGACGCCAAGGTCCGGGTACAGCTGCGCGACCAGATCCGAGCCCTCCAACGCCGGCTTTCCATCACAACGGTGTTCGTGACCCACGACCAGGACGAGGCCCTTTCCATGGCCGACCGTGTTGCCGTCATGCGCAACGGGCGCCTCGAGCAGGTGGCGTCGCCGCGCGAGCTGTACGAATCGCCGGAGACCGCCTTTGTTGCCGAGTTTGTGGGCACCATGAACCGGTTGCCCGGTACGGTCGTAAGCGAGTCGATCGTTCGGGTGCTGGACCAGCAAATGCCGGCCAGGGGCACGTGGGTCGGCGCCGGTGCCGGCTCGGAGGTCGATGTACTGGTCCGCCCTGAGCATCTCCACCTGCGTCCCGTACCCGGCGCGAACGGCATCGTTAGCTCGGTTACCTTCCGGGGCGCACAATCGCGGGTCGACGTCCTGCTGTGGGCCGACGTGGCCGTCAAGGTGGACATCCCGAGCTCGGAGGCATCGATATTGTCGGTGGGCGACTCGGTGGAGGTGACCGTCTGGGCGCCCTCTGTTCTCGTGGACCGGCCTGGACCTGTTTCTGCGTTGACGAACCACCCCGCATAAGCGTGGACCTTCCCAAGCAGGCTTGTTCTCTCAGCGACTTACCGCTTGACCAAGGCGCATTCCTCAAAAAGGCTTATCGCTCAAACAGGCTTATTCGCTCAACCAAGGCTCATCCCTCAACTAAAGGAGCACTAAATTGAGTAGGCGCGTCGTTGTGGTCGGCGCCGGCATCCTCGGCACGATGCACGCGCTCTTCGCTCTGGAGCGCGGTTGCGAGGTGGTCCATCTGGACCGCGAGATGGGTGCGCGAGGCGCCAGCGTCCGGAACTTCGGGCTGGTGTGGGTGAGCGGTCGGGCCAGCGGCACCGAGCTTGCCTTCGCTCTGCGGGCGCGCAGGCTCTGGGAAGAGCTGGCTCGGCGGGTGCCCGGGTTGCCTTTCCGGCCCGTGGGTTCTTTGACCGTCGCCCTCGACAGCTTCGAACTTGAGGTGATGAGCGCGGCATGTGCTTTAGCCGACGCCGCACAACGCCAATGGCATCTGCTCGGGCCGAAGGAGGCAGTGGCGGTTTGCCCGGAGCTCGACTCGGACATAGAGGGTGCCCTTTACTGCCGGGCCGATGCCATCGTCGAGCCCCGGGTGACGGCCCCATTGCTGCGTGAGTACCTGGCGCAGGACCCTGCTTACCAGTGGTTCCCGGGCCGGCAGGTGGTCTCGTTGGACCAAGGGGCGGTGCTTGATGACCGCGGGACGTGGCATCGCGGTGACCACGTTTACCTGTGCACGGGGGCGGCGTTGTCGGGCCTCGTAGCGTCTTACGTGCTACCGTTGCCGCTCAGGCGGGTGCGCCTGCAAATGCTGGAGACGGCTCCCTACGCTGGACGCGTAACCACCGCCCTGGCCGACGGTGCATCCATGCGCTACTACCCGGCCTACGACCTACCCGCCCGCGGCCTCCTGGCCGCGCAGCCGCCTGTTGCTGCCGCAAACGGTGCGCAGCTGTTGCTGGTCCAGCGAGCGGACGGCAGCCTGACGATAGGCGACACTCATGACTACGACGAACCGCTCCCCTTTGACGTCGAAGAGGACATCTACGACTACCTGCTCGGGCGTGCGGGTGCGCTATTGCGCGGCCCCGTGCCCCCCGTGCGCCGGCGCTGGGCCGGGGTGTACTGCGAGCTGATGCCACCCGCTCGTGAGGTCTATTGGCGCCATGAGCTGGCTGCGAACGTGGAGGTCGTCACCGGGCCCGGCGGGCGGGGCATGACCTGCTCGCCGGCCATAGCCGAAGAGTCGATGGCTCGCCTGGGCCCGGCCGGCGATGCCCGGTACGACAATATGCCGCTCGGCGTCGAAGCTGCTCCACAGGGCGGTGGCCTCGCCGGCGCCTCGCCAGTTCCTCGACCGCTTTGAGCTAGGCAAGCTAGGCAAGCCTGAGCCGGAGCCACACCAGTCTCGGGCCTGGCCGAGACGGTCATCGTTCTTAGGCCTTGGCAGGCCGGCGTGAGTGTGCCTCAGCCGCTTCGGGCTTAGTTGGCGCCCGGGCTCGGGGCTACGCTCGCCACGTGGCAGAACCGGCGGTACCCGCAGAACCAGGCTTCGTGTCCGAGTTGTTCGACCCCGGCGCATGGAGGCCGGTAGAGGGCTTCGAACTCCAGGACGTGACCTACCATCGCTGCACGCTGCCTGGGCCGGCTGCCGGCACGGTGCGGGTAGCCATAAACCGCCCCGAGGTGCGCAACGCCTTCCGGCCGCGAACCGTCGACGAACTGGCCGATGTTCTCGACCATGCGCGAAGGTGGGCTGATGTCGGTTGTGTACTGCTGACCGGGAACGGGCCGTCTCCCAAAGACGGAGGTTGGGCTTTTTCCAGCGGTGGTGACCAGAGAGTCAGGGGGAACTCGGGTTACCAGTACGAGGAGACTCCTTCACCGGAAATGACCGGCGCCACCTCGGGGGTAGGGGAGCGGGCCCGGCTCGGCCGGCTGCACATCCTGGAGGTACAGCGCCTCATCCGTTTCATGCCCAAAGTTGTCATCGCCGTAGTCCCGGGCTGGGCCGCCGGTGGCGGCCATAGCCTGCATGTCGTCTGTGACATGACGTTGGCGAGCGAGGAACATGCACGCTTTCGCCAGACCGATGCCGATGTGGCCAGTTTCGATGCCGGCTATGGTTCCGCCTACCTCGCTCGCCAAGTCGGCCAAAAACGCGCGCGCGAGGTCTTTTTCCTCGGGCGGACATACAGTGCACGTGAAGCGTTCGAGATGGGCATGGTGAACGCTGTCGTGCCCCATGCCAATCTCGAGACCGAGGCGCTTGAGTGGGCCGCGGCCATCAATGCCAAAAGCCCAATGTCCGTGCGGATGCTCAAGTTCGCCTTCAACCTGGTGGACGATGGTCTGGTGGGCCAGCAGCTCTTCGCTGGTGAGGCGACACGTCTTGGTTATATGACCGACGAGGCCAAAGAAGGCCGCGATTCGTTCCTTGAGCGCCGGCCGGCTGACTGGTCGGACTTCCCCTGGTACTACTGAGTCATCGCCGGCGTCGCAGTTTGGGCACCAAGTTGGTTTGGCGCATCCAGACGTGCAAAAGCACGGTCGCCCACATCCGGTAGGGCCGCCAGGGTTCGGCGAGAGCGAGCGCGTCGGCGATGGTGGGTTTGCCGCCGACCTCGGGGTACGAGGCGGATATGGCCGCAAGCGTCATGTCGTCGAGGGTCATGCCGTCTGCCGTGCCCGCGCCGCGCTGCAATATGCCCTGGGCGAAGAAAGGTCCAATGCCGGGCAGGGTGTTTAGGAGAGCCAGTGCGCTGTCCTCGGGGAGATCTCGCAGATGCTCGCGGTCGAGCCAACCGTCGAGCGACGCCTGGGCGATGGCTAGGAGCCGGGCCGATTTTGTGGGGTTGACTAGACCGATCTCGCCACCGGCCAGCACCTGTTGTGGGGTTGGGAAGGCGTGGAACGTCGTGCCCTCGACCTCCACCTTGTGGCCGTACTGCTCCGCGATCCGCTCTCTTAGTTTCCTGGCTTGAACGATGCTGATGCGGTGGCCGACCACGAAGCTGGTTGCCGCTTCGTAAGGAGAATGGAACAAGCTCGGCCGCATGTAGTTGTAGTGCTGTTGGAGCTTGCCCAAGGTCTTGTCTCGTTGACCGACCTCCGGCCAACCGGAGCCGTCGGCGTCAAGAGAGAGGGCCGCTAGGGCTTGGCGCCAGGCCTTCTGTGCCGTTTCTTCGGCGTGGGTGCCGTAGAGGTCGCCTTGGACCGTGTCGGCCGCCGGTTGGGAAACGGTCACGGCAGCGGCAGTGTCGGTTCCCTCCACGGGGAACGCCATAACTATCCGGTAAGGGCCGCCGTCGAGGGTGGGCCACCCGTTGAAGTACTGGTTCTGGAACTCGAGGTCGAAGGGGCCGAGGATGGTGTCGCAGAAACCGAACTTGGGCATGGGTCATTTCCTTGAGGGTCCGTATTCGGGAAGAGGGCGGGCGTGAGGGAACTATGGTCGGCCGCCGGAAGGGAATTGTAGGGCGTCTTTGTTGGGGGTCGCGGCGCCGGCGCGGGCGGGGTACGCCGAGGGTACGTCCTCGGCGAACCAGGGTGCCTGTTGTCGCTCGGCGGGACGAAGGGGCGTTTTCCCTTGCCTGGTACCAGCCGCCAGCCCTCGTAGGTCTTGAGGTCGTGGTGGAACCGGCAGAGCCGGTCCAATAGATGAAGGACGGTTACATGAGTGCGGGACCAGTCCTCTCTATGGTCGCTCTGTAGGTGCTCCGCCCGGGTGGGGCAGCCTTGTGCTGCACAGGTCGGGAACAGCCAGTCGAGCGCGCTTGCCTGGTAGGCGTTTGGGCGCCGCCCGAGGTGCACAATGCTCACTACGTCTTTGGCCTTCGTGACTATCGCTTTGAGGAAGGGGTCGCCAGAGCTCATCATGTCGAAGATCGCTTGTGCGCTGACCGGGCCGAAACCTGCGATCTCGCACACCTCATCATCGACGGAGTAGCCACGGAGCAGAGCGGAGAGGTCGACCCGCACGAGGATGTCCGTCCGGGTGCTCGTCGCTGTCGCGCCCCCCGTGCTGGTGGCAAGAGCGACCAGAGCGTCGAACGCATATGCGTCAAGTCTGTCGTGCCTGCCGTCTGACCGGGCTTGATCGAAGATCGAGCCGGCGTGGCGATTGACAGCGGCCATCACCTTGGCTCCATCCTCGGGAAGTCCCTGAGCGTGGAGATGCCATGTCCCGTCAGGTGTGGTCCAGGAACGAAGGGAGCGGCCGGCGCGAACCGCGGTCCGCCGCTCCTCTTGGTCGCGTCCCTCAGCCCGAGCCCGGGCCACTTCGTCCGCCAACTCCTTCAAGGACGAGGTCTTGGCCTTGCCTACCAGTCCGGCGGCCGCCTCCGGCTTTTCCCCGATGGCGTCAGACAGGAGCAGGACCTGGTCGTCGGACAGCTCACCGTTGCGAGCTGCTGCCACTGCCTCCGGGCACGAGGACAGCTTCTTCACCGCGTCAATACGAGCTCGTGCCCGGCCATGGCCGATGCCCGCAGCGGCCGCAAGGTGGTGGCCGGCTTTACGCTCGCCGTTGTGGCTTTGCTCGCTCTCGGCGATGTGCGCGGCGGCCAGATTGGCCAGAGCCGACATCGCGTTCGCGATGCGGCCCGCGATCACTACAACCTTCTCCAGATCGGCCTTGGCGAGGAGCTCGGGTCGAAAGCCCTTCGCCAAGGCCAAGGCATCTGCCTGGAGCTGCTCGAATCGGTCGTGCATGGGCGAGCCTCCTCCAGGCAGACGGGTCAACGGGGAGGCTGGCCAGGGCCAGCGATAGGACGCTCTCGCAGCAAGCACCAATCGAACGTCTGTTCCCCAGGATAGCATTTGGGGTGTGACAGCGTGGTGGTATGCTTGCTCGCTGCCGGCTCCGGCCGGCGCCACGTCGGAGTGGCGGAATTGGTATACGCGCTAGCTTGAGGTGCTAGTGGGCGCAAGCCCGTGCAGGTTCAAGTCCTGTCTCCGACACCAGGTTTTCCCTGGTCCCGCCTCTACTTCGGGACCCGGCCGGGAGCCGTACCCACGGTGTAAGCCGCCGCTCTTGGCCCAGTCGCACGCCCGAGAGGCGGTGGTGGGGCAGATACAGAGACCGCTTCTGTACGGCGAACCCCGACAAGGCCGCTCTCTCGAAATGTGCGGGAGGAGAGGTGCCTGTCAGCTCGCTAGGAAGGCCAGCGCCTCCTCTCCGAAGCGGCGGCGCTCTCGGGTTAGGAGCGAGATATGTCCTCCGGGGACCTCCACCAAAGCCGGTCCGCGGATCGCTGCCTCCATCCGATGCGCCAAGGCGATTGGCGCCATATGGTCACGTATGCCATGAAGGACGAGCGTAGGAACGTCGATTTCGCCCAAGCGGGCAGCGGCGTCGTAGCTGGCGGATGCCCGGCGCTGGCACTCCCAGGCCAACCGGGGTTGACGTTCCCCGGGGCTCGGGAGCCGGCTAAGCACTTCGAGGACCAGCCACCGGCGACTGAGGATTCGTCCCTGCGGCGTGTGGGCACCGGTTGTTGGGCGACTCGTTCGTTGAGGACGGCCCACTGTGCCTGAGCCACTGTGCCTGAGCCACTGTGCCTGAGCCACTGTGATTGAGCCACTGTGCCTGAGCCACTGTGATTGCCCCTCGGGCCAGCAAGATAGGCCTGTCAAGCCGAGTTAGCACCAGCGTGAGCACCCCCGAGTGACTCACGGCCTATCCGTTGGGCGCGATCGGACCGGTTCGTCCGGTACAGCTGCCAACCGCCCGGTGAGCAGCTCAGTGGCGTTCCAACCGCGAACGGGCCTTATGAGTCGTCCACTTCCTGTCGACAAATCCGTTTGCGACTAATCGAGGAGGTCAGATGGACCTGCGCTTTGTTTATCCTGCCGTCGTATTGGTCACCAGCCTTGCTGTCGGCATCGATGCGTCTCGCCTGGGGGCGAAGCGCGGCACCCTCGGAGGTGGCTTTTTGGACATGGGCCCCGAGGCGTGGTTCTTTTGCTGCTTGTTCATTTGGGTTATCAGTTTTCCCTGCTACCTGGTAGTGCGCGGCCGGCTCCAGTCCGCACATCGCCTGGGGATGCTTGCGGGAGTGCCGCCCGCCGGCGCTCCGGCTCCGTTCGCTCCGCCGCCAGGGGAGCTCTGGCCGGGCGTTCACCCCGACTGGACGCCGAGCGTGACTGATGGGGGCCGCCCGTAGCCGTTCGTCCGTAGCAGTTCGCACGGACGCGGCGGTTGCAACGGCATGGGGCGCCCCCGCCCCCGCCGGTCGCGAAACATTATGTGCCGGCGCTCACGAGTGACCCCCCGCCCAGGACTGGCCGGTCAGCAGGCCGTCACGTCAGCAGGCCGTCACGTCAGCAGGCCGTCATGTCAACAGGCCGTCATGTCAACAGGCCGTCATGTCAACGGGCCGTCATGTCAACGGGCCGTCATGCCCACTGCAGCACCTCGTCGTTGGCCAACCGGGGTAGGCGCCCGAACCAGGGGTTGTCGCCCGGGTGGCCGATGTTGACCGTCAATATCGCATGCAAGCGACCGTCCGGGAAGAACTCCCTGTCGACGCCTGAAGCGTCGAACCCTCCCATCGGGCCGGCGTGCAACCCGTTAGCCCGCACCGCCAGGATGAAGTAAGCGGCTTGAAGCGTGGAGTTGAAAGTGGCCATGCGTTCGCGGGCCTCATTTTGTGCTTCCAGGTGATCTTTCATCTCGGGGCGGAAGGGCAGGATCGTCGGCAGGTGCTCATGGAAACGACGGTCCGCCGCCAGGATTGCTGTCACGGGAGCCGAGCGCGTCTTGGCGACGTTCCCCTCGTTCATGTGGCGCAGCAGGCGCGCCTTACCTTCGGCGGTGCGGACGAAAACGACCCGGAGAGGCTGGGTGTTCGCGGAGGTGGGAGGCCATTTTGCAAGAGCAATTGTCAAGAGTTGTGGATGAAGTTTCTGAACTAGGCGGCGACGGCCCCGGTCTCTTGGGTCTCGAGTGTGGTCCTTTGTTGTAGTTTGCCGTCGATGAACGTGGCGCCGGCCCGGACGAGAGGCACGAGCTCGGG
>DASSZK010000273.1:0-2865 GCA_035702845.1 Acidimicrobiales bacterium | reverse complement strand
CAGGCACTGACCCCGAGCCAGAGCCGGGCAGCACGCTGACCTGGCGCCCCTCCCAGCGCCCCAAGCGCCCGGGCCCCACACGGAACGCAACTTGACTGCCGACTTCGGCACGACGCGACCCGTCGGCCACCTCGGTGCAGTGAAAGGTGTACTCCCGCCCGGCGGTTTCGCGAACGGTGCCCAGACCGGCGTCCTTGTCGAAGGCGACGACCTCGCCCCACCTCTGGCCCGCGTACCCGAAGCGGTGCGGTCCCGGCCGACCGCTTACTGGAGTGCTCGCCGTGGCGCCGGTCATTCAGCGGGCCCAGCCATCCCGGCCATGCCATCCGTGGTCCCTCTCAATGAGGTTCCTCGCCGACGAGGAGGGCCACGGCGTGCGGCAACAGCTCGATCACGGCCAGCAAGCACTCCACTGCTCCCTTGGGCGAGCCGGGCAGGTTCAGGACCAGGGCATGGCCGCGCGTGCCCGCAATCCCCCGCGACAGGGCGGCCAGCGGGGCCGAACGGCGCATGGCCTCGGCCAGCCCGGGCGCGTGGCGGTCGAGGATCTCCGCCGTGCCCTCCGGGGTCATATCCCGGGGGCCGAAACCGGTGCCCCCTGTGGTCACTATGAGGCCCGAGAAGGCCGAGGCCATGCGGGTGAGGTCCCCCGCCACCGAGGCGACGCCGTCAGGCACCTGGGTGTGCTCGACCACCTCGAAACCAGCGTCGCTGAGAGCTCGTACGACAGCAGGGCCGCTCTCGTCCTCGCGCTCCCCCCGCGTCACGGAGTCCGAAACCGTGAGCACCTTCGCTTGGTACGCCGGAGCCTGGTAGGTCAATTGTCTCCTCAGTGTTCCTAGGTCCCTGTGCCGGGGTACCTGTGCCGATGTCCCTGTGCCGATGTCCCTGTGCGGCGAAGGCCAGTCTTCCTGCCGGCTAGTGCTGGGTGGCCGGCGCTCGGCCACCACTGTCGGCCGATGTCGCGCTTTGCCGGATAGCTGCTGCCGCCGCCACGGGGTCGTCCTGGCCGAATATGGCGCTGCCCGCCACGAGCCAGCGTGCCCCAGCCTGGTACACGGCCGGAGCCGTGCCCGGGTCAATGCCCCCGTCCACCTCCAGTGCCACATCCAAGCCGGCCGCATCGATGTCGGCGCGGGCCGCGGCCAGCTTCGGTAGCGCCTCGGGCATGAAACGCTGGCCTCCAAAGCCCGGGTGCACGCTCATGACCAAGAGCAGATCGATCTGCTCGAGCCACGGGCGCACCGCCTCGTACGGTGTCTCGGGGTTGACGGCCAACCCGACATCGAGGCCAAGGCGTCGCATCTCGTCTATTAGCGGCTGGGTCCCGCCTATTTCGACGTGGACACTGCAGCCGTTAGCGCCGGCTTCGCGGAACGCCGCCAGGTAATCGCCAGGGTTGTCCATCATGAGATGGCAGTCGAGGTACAAGTCCGTGTGCTTTCGCACCCACTTCACAACCGGTGGCCCGATGGTCAGGTTGGGTACGAAGTGGCCGTCCATGACGTCGACGTGCAAGACGTCCGCCTCGCCGTGCACCCGGTCGATCTCCGAACCGAGGCAAGCAAAATCTGCAGAGAGCACCGACGGCGCGATGCTGACCCGTGGCCCTGTCCGAGAGGGCACCGCATGGAGCTGTTGTGGCGGCATTTGCGCCGAACCTAGTACGTGGAACGGCCGTACCCGCTGGAGGCCGTTATGTGAGCGGGCGATCAAGCACGCGGGCGCCGAAGCCCGACGACGAACATTCCGTCGGTGCTCGCCGCCTGTGGCAAGAGCAAAGCGCCGGGGCCACAACGCTCCCACGGGGCGCCAGGGGGCGCCAGGACGTCCCACTTGGCCAGGGCAGGCTGATCCGCCCTCGGGTCTTGCGCTGCGGCGCAAAGCTCGGCCGAGCATTGCACCAGCCACTCCCCCATTTCCAACGTTTCCGCTCGAGTGAGAGTGCACACGCTGTACACGAGCGCCCCTCCAGGTGCGACCAGCGCCATCGCTGCCCGCAGAAGCCGTCGTTGCAGGACGGCCAAGCGGTCGATATCGCCCGGTTGGGCCCGCCAGCGGGCATCGGGGCGCCGGCGGAGGACTCCCAGCCCACTGCAGGGTGCGTCAACGAGTACCGCGTCAAAAGCAGCGTGGCGCAGAGGCGGCGCCAGGCCGTCGGCTACCGCCACCGCCAGCTGGTCAGGGCCGAGCCCTGTTCGTGCGGCGTTTTCGGCGACCAAGCCAGCGCGCTGGCCAGCGATGTCGAGCGCGACCACCCGGTGACCTTGGCCGGCGACGTAGGTCGCCTTGCCTCCGGGAGCCGCGCACACATCTGCCACCAAAGACCCCGGCCGCAGTTGCTCGCAGACGAAGCGCGAAACTGCCTGGCTGGCCGGGTCCTGGGTGTAGCCGTCCTCGCGAACGGACACAGTTGGGGCTTCGTTCATCCGGGCGAGAGCAGCTGCCGCTTTGGCGGGGCCGAGGTCACGGCTGAGCCGGGCAATGACCCAGTCCGGGTAGCTCAATGCCACTCCCGGGTTGGGCCAACGGACCGGGCCCTGTTCCACCATTTCCGACACCCGGCGCAAGACCGCATTGACCACGGCACGGCCCCTGGCGGGGGCGGCAGCGACCGTGGCCGAGACTGCCGCATAAGCCGGGGCTCGCATCCACACCAACTGGTAGGCGCCACACCGAGCGGCAGCGCGCACCTCAGGGTCGAGGTCGCCTTTGGCGAAAAGACCGACCAACCAGTCGCAGGCGCGCAACATGCGGAGGCAGCCGTAGGTCAGCTCGGTGGCAAACGCACGGTCGCGCTCGTCAAGACCCGAGCTGGACAGCAGCCTCGGCAACACTATGTTGGCCCGCTCCCCGCCCTCCGTG
>DASSZK010000218.1:0-4083 GCA_035702845.1 Acidimicrobiales bacterium | reverse complement strand
GTCGCCGACGCTGCCCTCAGCTAGTCCAGCTTTGCCCTTGCAGGCCCATTGGGTACCTGGCGACCTTGACCAGATCCTTGACAACCTGTTGGCAAACGCCCTCGATGCCTGTGGCGAGGGTTGCCAGATATCCGTCCGCCTGGTGAACGAAGGGCCCGCCATGGTCGACGTGCATGTGACCGACAATGGCCCCGGCCTTGGGCCAGAGGAGCGCCGGCGGGCCTTCGAGCGCTTCTGGCAGGCGCCGGACAAGACCAGCCGCGGGGGGGAATCCTCTCGCCCGAGTGGCGGTTTGGGCCTGGCCATCGTTCGCGAGCTCGCCAGTCGCAACGGTGCGGAGGTTGAGCTGCGCGCCGCGGCCGGCGGGGGCCTCGACGCCGTCGTGCGGTTCTCGCTCCTGCACCGCTGAGCTTCCCCTACAAGCGGGCGGAGCGTCCTGGGGCTGGCTAGCCGACCGTCACTCGGGTATGGAGCCGGCGCGCGACTTCCAACATGGCCGGGGCCAGTTCCATATCTATTGCGTTTTGCTCAGCGTCCGTGGTCCGCACAAGTGCGGGGAATGGTGGTTTGGACATGAGGACGTCGGCTCGCAACTGACTGGGTGGGTGCTCCGAGTCGATGGACGGCAGGCGCAGCCGGCCTATACGGCGCTGACGTTCGATCTCGGTCGCGGGGATGTCGTCGGCGAACTGTTTAAGCGAGATCCATAGGTCGCCAGGCTTGCCGAAGCGAGCTGTGTGCAGGACAAAGTCGGTGCAGACGCGACCGACTAGGAACTTCTCGAGGCAGCTTGCGGCTGCTCCGGGCCCAGCGGCCCGAGCGCCCAGCTCGTCGGCGTAATATTCGCTGGCCATGCCGTGGCGTGCCCCCACCACTCGCAAGGCCCAAGCGAGGCCGTAGGTGATGACAGCCAGGGGGACCAGCACAAGGGGTAGGACGATCGCGGCAAGGGTGCCGCTCAGCCCGGGTGCATGTCGAAGAGGGCCTCGGCTGCCTTCGGGTCGGAACAACGAGTGCCAGTGTGCGAGACTGACGATCGCAAGGCGCACTGGCCGCTTGCGTCGCTGGTCGCCGTTGAGGGAGTGCCCCAGCTCGTGGCCGATGATGGATACCCGCTCCGGGGGTGAGAGGACTGTCCAAAGGGAAGCGCCGAGGACCAGGCCTCTTTTTGCGCCGGGCCGTCTGCCAAAAGACGCGTTGTACCGCCAGTCGATCCCGATCCTGTCCGGCTTGGGGGCGCCGAGAGCGTCAGCTACCCGGCCTACCAGGGCATATAAAGTAGGCGCCTCCTCGGGGCGCAAATACAAAGGCCCCACATAGTGCGGGGAACGGCGGCGGAACGGTTGGGCGTAAAGGGCTACAGCAAGCAGGAACGTACCGATAAACAGCCGGAACGGCACCCATAGCCCAAAGCCGAGCGCCAACACACCAAATGCCCCGAACAGGAGGCTCGCAAGGCGGCGTGCTGCTCTCTCAGAGCCTCTCGCTGCCCGGCGTGAAAAAAAACCTCGCGTGTCGCGTTGCGGTGATGGGTCGACGTTCCAGTCGCATGTAGTGCACCAGGCGATGAAGCCAGCCACATCGACGACCGTTGCACCACACTCCGGGCATGCCTGGTTCTTGGCCACGGTGGCTGCCGGCAAGCACGCTCCTCCTGGCTGGGCAGTGTCTCTTATCGGATGCTTTTGGCAAATCCCACCCGGGACTGAAATCTCAGGCGGTACGGGTCGTTACCAGCTGTTCCTCGCCTGCCGGCGCCAGGCGTGAAGAGGGCCGGCGGTGCCGGATGGGCGGCAGGAGCCCGCCGCCTTGCAAGAGGCGCAGGGCGGCGTACTCCTCCTCTGCGAGGATGACAGGGCCCGGGGGAGCAGCTTCGCAGAGGAAGGTTACGACGCAGTCTGCGCAGGCGTCCGTGTCGCGCATGGAGCAGGTCTGGCAGTCGATCGTTAGGCAACTCATGTGGCAAGCATCTCACGGGGGTATGACAATTAAGCAGTGGCGGATGACGGGGTAGTCGTGGCGGGTGACGGGGTCGTGGACGCGGAGCTCCTCGTGGCGTTAAGAGCCAGAGCTGCCGAGGTGGGCTTGGCCGCCATGGGCGTCGCCTCGGCTGAGCCGATGGTCGGCGTGCGTGAGGTGCTGGAGGACCGGCGTCGCCGCGGGCTGGATGCAGGGATGCAGTTCACGTACCGTAACCCGCTGCGCTCGACTGACCCACAGCGCGCACTCCCCGGAGCCAGGTCGCTGGTGGTCGCGGCGATGGGGTACGGGGACGGGGCATCGGGAGGCGCTCCGAGCGCCCCAGACCGGCCGAGGGGATCGGTGGCGTTGTACGCCCGGCGTGATTACTATTCCGAGCTCAGGTCAGCCCTGGGCGAGCTTGCGGGGTTGCTGCAAAGGGCTGGGTGGCGGGCGCGGGTCTTGGCCGACGACAACGCGCTTGTCGACCGGGCGGCTGCCCATAAGGCGGGCCTCGGGTGGTTTGGCAAAAACTGCAACATCCTCCTACCGGACCTCGGTTCCTTGTTCGTGCTCGGTTCCGTGTTGAGCGATGCCCCATTGAGCACAGACAAACCAGTCGATGACGGCTGTGGCAGGTGCACGCGTTGCCATAGCGCTTGCCCCACTGGGGCGCTGATAGGTGCCGGCATAATGGATGCGTCACGCTGCCTGGCATGGCTTTTGCAAAAGCCGGGGGACTTCCCTGTTGAGTTCAGGGAAGCGTTGGGGGACCGCCTCTACGGTTGCGACGACTGCCAGACCGTCTGCCCGGTCAATACCAGAGCTGCTAGGTCCGCTAGCGCGGGCGTGGACGCGAACCGGCGAAGTGCGAGGACCGATGCCAAAGAGCCCCAAGAAAAAGCGGCGCCAGGCGGTACCGGGGAACTGGACCAGGTCGACATTCTTGACCTGTTGAGCGCGTCGGATGGCGACCTGCTGGCTCGCTTTGGCCGCTGGTACATCCCCAAGCGTGACCCCCGGGCCCTGCGCCGGAATGCCCTCATTGTCCTCGGCAATACAGCGGATGGTAGAAGCCAGGAAGTAGAAGCAGCTCTCAGGCGCTACTTGGGTAGCGGTGACGCCCTACTTGTTTCTCACGCCGCTTGGGCGGCGCAGCGCCTGGGGCGCGAGGACTTGCTCAGCCCATTGCAACTGCAAATGGGAGACGTCTCGGGCAAATGACGGCGGGTGGGGCTAGTTAGGCCTGGGCGGCGCAGCGGCAACCCCCGCCACAGCCGCCTGGAGGTGCCGGCGCACCTCCCGCAGAGCTCGACGTCCCAACGGAGGCAAAAGCGGACAGCACACGCATCGTCTCTTCGTGCCCTTGAGGGCAACTGATCGGCGTCCCAGCGTCGGCCATGGGCCGGCGAGCTTCGAAGCGCTCGTCACAGGTTCTGCACTGGTACTCGTAGACCGGCACACCGTCAGGGTACAGCGCGTGGCCGGCGCGTCAGGTCCAAGTGGCATATCCGCGGAGCAACGGCAACGGTCCGCACTGTTGGGGTGGCGGAACGACTAGGAAGAGCGGGGTGCGCCACGTGCTGTTGACCAACGACTTCCCCCCCAAGGTCGGCGGGATCCAGTCGTACTTGTGGGAGCTGTGGCGCCGGCTGCCCGACCAGGATGTGGTCGTCATGACGTCGCCTTACACCGGCGCCCGCGAATGGGATTCTGAGCAGCCATACCGGGTGGTGCGGACGCGTGAGCCCGTGCTGTTGCCCCACCCGGGTTTGGCGCGCCGGGCGCGCCGGATGGCGCGCGAGACGGGTGCGAAGGCGTTTGTGATCGACCCTGCTGTACCGCTTGGCATCCTCGGCCCGAACCTTGGGCTTCCCTACGCGCTCGTACTTCACGGCGCGGAGGTGACCGTGCCAGGTCGGTTGCCTGGGGCGCAGCAGTTGCTCCGCCGGGCTTTAGGCGGTGCGTCGTTGCTCATCGCGGCCGGCGGGTACCCCGAAGCGGAAGCCCGGCGCTGTTTGCGACGGGCCCGCGGCCGCGGTGAGGTTGGCGAGATTGATGAGGTTCGCGAGAGTGATGAGGTTGGTGAGGTCGGCCCTCCGGCGGTACAAGTCCCACCGGGGG
>DASSZK010000106.1:0-6572 GCA_035702845.1 Acidimicrobiales bacterium | reverse complement strand
TGCTCGACGATCGACTTGGCCGAAACCTGGTACGGGAGCTCGCTTATTTTCAGCACCGGTTGGCCCGGCAACTGCTCGATGCGGCCCTGTACAAGGACCGTCCCGCGGCCTGTCTCGTAAATTGCCCGCAGGTTCTGCGGGTTGACGATGATCCCGCCGCCGGGAAGATCGGGGCCGGGCATGACTTTCATGAGCTTGTCGACGCTCACCTCGGGGTCGTCCAAGACGAGGAGGGCCGCGCTAACGGCTTCGGCGAGGTTGTGCGGGGGTATGGAACAGGCCATCGCCCAGCCCACACCCATCGACCCGTTCACCAAAAGGTTGGGGAAGGTGACGGGCAGGACCGTGGGCATCTGGGTCGTCTCGTCGAAGTTAGGCTCGTAGTCGACCACTTCGGGCCGCAGGTCGGCCAGGAACTCCGTGCAGGCGGCAGACAGCCGGGACTCGGTGTAGCGCTGAGCGGCAGCGGGCGCTTCGTTGTTGAGGTTGCCCCAGTTGCCCTGCCCGTCGACGAGGGGCAGGTTGGACTGCCAGGGCTGAGCCATGCGCACCATGGCGTCGTAAACAGCAGTGTCGCCGTGAGGATGGTAGGTACCGATGACATGTCCAACGGTCTTGGCCGACTTGGCGTACTTGCGGTCGGCCCGCACGCCAAGGTCGTCCATGGCAACGATCACACGGCGCTGCACGGGTTTTAGGCCGTCACGCACGTCGGGGAGGGCCCGGTTCGTGTTTACATAGCTGCCATAGGCGCGGCCACGTACAAGCAGCGCGTCGCTGTAGTCGATCTGCTCGCCGTCCCAGTCAAAAAAGGTCCCGTCGCCGTCGCCATCCCCGCCGTCGTCGCCGCTGCCGCCGCTGCCGCCGCTGCCGTTGTCACCACTGCCGTTGTCACCACTGCCATCGCCGTTACCGTTGCCGGCACCGTCGGCGCCGACGTCGTCCACCATGCCTGCCGCGCCCGCCGCGTCCATGTCCTGGTCGCCATCTGTGCCTTCCCCCGCCAATGCTTCGTCGAACAGCGTCACGCCGGCACCTCCAAGCCCACTTCTTCGAGCCAGCTCTTACGCTTGGCTGCCGCTGTGGGGCCATTGCCCATGATCAGGTTGAGGGTCTCGGTCGACTCCGTCACGTCCTCGATCGCCACTTGCTGCAATTTGCGGGTCGCTGGGTCAAAACATGTCAGCTTGAGGTGCTCCCAGGGCATCTCACCGAGGCCCTTGAACCGGCTCACGTCCTCGCCTTTGCGGTTGTGCCTACGGACCAACTGGGCACGCTCCACCTCGTCGTAGGCGTAGACGAACTTCTCGCCCTTGGCGTCGAGGTTGATCTTGAAAAGCGGTGGCCGGGCAAGGAAGATCCGCCCTTCGCTCACAAGCGACGGGAAAAGCTCGTAAAGCATGGTGAGCAACAGGTTGGCGATGTGAGCACCATCGGTGTCGGCGTCGGTAAGGATCACTATCTTGCCGTACCGGCGGTCCTTGTGCTCTAGGGACGCGACTACGCGCTTGCCCACGGCTTCCTTCTTGCCGCCCATGGCCACCAGGATGCTCTCGATCTCGGTGTTCTTCCATATGCGGTCGTTGGAAGCGCCAAGGACGTTCAGGATCTTGCCGCGTATGGGCAGCACCGCCTGGTATGTCTTGTCCCGGGCGTCCCCGGCTGTCCCCAGGGCCGAGTCGCCTTCCACGATGAACAGTTCCCGGCTCTCCACGGGCAACATCTCTAGGCAGTCATCGAGCTTGCCCGGCAGGGGTGACTCGTCGAACACGCCACGCTTGCGCTTGGTATCGGCTCGCCCCCTAGCCAGGCGTGACTCCCTGGCCTCGAGGCAGCGGCCGAGTATGGCGTCGGCATCTTTTTTGTGCGCTTTGTCTCGCAACCAGTCGCCGAGGGCCGAGTACACGAAGCTCTGTACCGCGCTCTTGGCCTCGGAGTTGTTGAGCTTGTTCTTTGTCTGGCCCTCGAACTGAGGCTCGGCCAGCTTGACCGACACCGCCGCGGTGAGGCCCTCCCAGATGTCCTTGGGATGGAACGACTCTTTTTTGTCCTGCTTGAGCCGCCCCGCTTCGAAGGCGTACCGGTTGAGGGCACTGGTGAGCGCCGCCTTCAAGCCCTCGACATGCGTGCCACCGTCGACGGTGGAGATCACGTTGGCGAACGAATGAACTCTCTCGGCCTCGTCGGTGCGGCCCGTCCATGCCGTCCACTGCAAAGCCACCTCGACGCTCACGTCGCCCTCGGTGGCCAGGTAGACGATGTGGGGGTGCACTGCGGTGCGCTCACCGTTGGAATCGATCTCGCGGACGTAGTCGGCGATGCCGTTCTCGGACAAGAAACGCTTTTCGGGATGGCCGGGCCAGCGCAGCACGAACTCGAGCCCCTTGACCAGGAACGCCTTTTCCCGAAGGCGTGCCTCGACGGTGTTGTACGAGTAGCGCGCGTCAGGCTCGAAGATAGTGTTGTCGAAGCGCCAGCGCACGGTGGTCCCGGTCGGGGCCCCGGGCTTCAAGCTCCGCCCCTTGGTCACCGCCTTGACGGGGGCGCCCTTCTCGTAGCGGACCGACCAGACGTAGCCGTCGCGCCTCACCTCGGCCTCCAGCCAGTTGGACAGGGCGTTGGTCACCGCCGCGCCTACCCCATGCAGGCCACCGCTCACCTTGTAGCCGCCATCGCCAAACTTGCCGCCGCCGTGCAGCTTGGTAAAGACGATGTCCAGCGCCGAAAGGCCCGTCTGCTTGTGCACGTCGACCGGGATGCCCCGCCCGTCGTCGGTTACCTCGACCACGTTGTCGTCGAGCAACTCGACGACGATGCGGCGACAGGCGCCCGCCAGGGCCTCGTCGACCGAATTGTCCACTATCTCCCATATGAGGTGGTGCAGGCCACGTGAAGTCGTGGAACCGATGTACATGCCGGGGCGTACCCGGACCGGTTCCAGGCCCTCAAGGACCCTGAAGCTCTCCGCCGTATAAGTGTCGCGTTTGCTCGGCACGCCTTCGACCATAGCCACAGGGGTACGACGCGACCCAGACCCGAAGGGCGGACCGTTGTACGGCGAAGGGGCGCCCTAACTCTGAGCGGGCCCTCGGCGAGCGAGCATGGGCGCTCGGGACGCACCGAGTGCCCTGGTCGTCCCAACATTCGAGGAGGGCCCCAAGCCGGCGCCGGCTCCGAAAGATCACACGCGAGCCAGCTCCCGGCCAGCGCCAGTCGGAGCCGGCCGGTAGCGCGCCAGGGCCCGGTCGGGGTCGTCCCAACCGGGCCCCGTGCCCTGAGGCAGGCTCCTGGCTTCGCCGGTCAGCGGCAGTTGGGGGCTAGTGCCCCCTCCCAGCTGCCTGTCGTGGCACTACGAGTAGCTCACAACGTCTGACGGCCCGTTGAAGCTGGAGTTGACGGCGGCCCCTGTCCCATTGATGACCGACTCGATACCACCCGAACCATTCAGGAAGCGGGTGAAGATGTCGTGGAACTGCACGCCGGACGTGCTCGGTGCCTGGAAGCCCATGGCGTTCTCGATGGCCACCCCCTGGTCGAAGTAGGAGTAGCTCCCCATGCCGTAGCCCTGGAAGCTCGTGACGCTGTTCGGGATATAAAAGGCGGGGTAGCCGTCCTGGGTCGAGCTGGACATCCACGCCGACTGGCTGGGCACCTCGTAAGGGTTCTCGTTCTGGAAGAACACCACCGTGCCTGCTTGGCCGTTCCACTCCGTCTCGTACTGCTGGAAGTGCTCGACGGCGAGACCGTAGGCGGACACGTTGTTGCCATTGACGATGAGGCCCGTGGCCGACTGGTCGCTGGTCCAGCTGCCGCCTCCGGCCCCGTGGTCGGCACGCCAGAGCCAGACATTGTCCAATAGCGAGTAGTTGGAATTGTCGATCATCGCCGTCGTGGCCGAGCCGACTTCGGCGCCCCCGATACGGATGTTGAGGTCGTCGACCGTGACCGGGTCGGAGGAGAAGTTGGCGCTGGAGCCCTGCGCCCCGATCTGTAGCAGCACCGGCGAGTTGACAGGCCCGGCGTCGATGATCATGCCCGAGATATTGACCCCGGCCACGTCGGCCACATCTATAGCCGCTGTGCCGTTGGTGGGGATGATGGTGGGGAAGCCGAGCCCGATCAACTTGGTGTCGGCATTGGTCACCTGCAGCGCCTCGTCGAAGTTGTAAACGCCCGGCGTAAACAGGATGTTGTCGCCGGCGGCGAGGGCAGCATTTACCTGCTCGGCCGTGGTTGACGAGGTGGTGACATAGAAGGTGCTCATGGGAAGCGACGTCCCCGGAGTGTTGCCGCTGGCCCAGGTCGGGCCAACCTGCGCTGTGGCAACGGAGGGCACGAACACGTCCAGGCCACCCGAAGAATCCTCGTACAGGTACGGCTCTTCACGCGTCGGCCCACAGGTGGCCAGCGTCGTGTAGGGCTGGGTACCTCCGCTCAGGCCCGAGTTGGCGCTGAAGCTCTGCGCCGGGGCACCGTTGTCCCCGCAGAACACCTGGTTCCAGACCCCGTTGGTCCAGCTGTCAATGTTGCTGTTTTGCACGAAGAACTGCTGCTGCGAGTCGTTTTGGACCTCTGAGCCGTTGAACTCCGAGTCCCCCATGTAGCCACCGCTGGCGTAGCCGGGGTTGTCGCAGAAGTCCATCAGCGTGAGGCCTCCGTTGACTTGCACCCGGCGGATGGGTGAGTCCTGCGAAGTTGCCCAGAAGTCGTAGTTGTTGTTGTGGCAGCTGTCAATGGCGCCTGCCGAGGAGACGTTGATGGTCAAGTTGTAGATGGAGCGCCAGAAGTTGTCCGTGGCCTGGCAGACAGTCCCGCTGCACTGGTTGTAGGAGTTGACGACACCGTTTATTACGGTGGCCGTCGGGCTCTGGCCGAGGCCGGCTACTTCTTCGTAAAAGCCGACGTTCACGGTCAGCGGGCTCGAGGCCGTCCCGTAGGTACCCGGCTCAAACAGCAGGGCGTAACGCTGGCTGCCGAACTGGTTCGTGACCTGAGCGTTGTAGAGGGTGTTGATATCCCCTTGGATTGTGCTTTGCGCCTCGCTCGGGCTGAACACGTAAACGTTGGGCCCGAGGGTGCCGAGGTTGCCACCGGTGGCCGGTGCCGTACCGGCCCCAGAGAAGGCGAACACGTGCAGGTTGCCACCGCTGACCGAGGACGGGAGCGTCACCGACGCCACCGTCTTGGAAGGGTCGATGGCCACAGAGGTTGCAAAGACGTACATGGTCAACGTCTGCGACCCGCCGGAGCCGTTGCGGTAGGCACTGGTGATGGCCTCGGTGTAGCCGGCAGGCAGAGCGTCGCCGCCGCCCCCAAGGGCCCAGTCGGGCATCATCAGCGTGAACGTCGAGGAACTGCCGTCGGTGTAATTGACGGTGGCGGTACCAGATGAGCCTGCGGCCGGCGCATTGCCGGCGGCGCCCAGGATGCCGAGGTTGGCTGACCCCGCAGGGATCGTCACCCCGATGGTCTGGCCTGCCGCCTGCCAGTTGTCAGGGCTACCGGCCGCCACGTTGGGCCAGGTGAAATTGAAGCCGTCCGAGCTCACGGTGGACCCTGGAGTGACGCCGGCATTGGCCAGGGCAGTGGCTGAATAGCTCCAGCCGGCGCCGTCGAAGTTGGCTCCTCCAGGATTGGAGTCGGCGCTGATACCGGTGTTGTTGAACGCGGCCCCGTTGCCGGCGAAGGCGAAGACATGGAGGTTGCCGCTCGACACCGAGGACGGCAGGGTGACCGACACTACGGTCTTGGACCCGTTCAGGGCGACCGAGGTGGCGAAAACGTACATGGTGAGCGTCTGCGAGCCGCCGGAGCCGTTGCGGTATGCGCTCGTGATTGCCTCGGTGTAGCCGGCCGGGAGCGAGAAGCCACCGCCGCCGAGGGCCCAGTCCGGCATCATCATGGTAAATGTCGAGGTGGTCCCGTCGCTGTAGTTCACAGTGGCGGTGCCCGAAGAACCAGACGAGCTTGCGGCGCCAGCAGCGCCGAGGATCCCGAGCTGTGTCGAGCCGGCGGGGATGCTTAGGGGCACAGTCTGGCCTGCCGCCTGCCAGTTGTCGGGGCTACCGGCCGCGACGTTTGGCCAGGTGAAGCTGAAGCCGTCGGAAGCCACGGTCGACCCCGGCACCACGCCGGCGTTGGCCAGGGCTGTGGCCGAATAGCTCCAGCCGCTGCCGTCGAAGTTCGCCCCGCCGGGGTTTGAGTCAGCACTGATGCCGGTGTTGTTGAACGACGTATTGGCTCCCGTACCGGTGGTCGTCGTGGTGGTGGGGGCTGTCGTTGTTGTAGTGGCGGGGGCTGTCGTTGTTGTGGTGGCGGCGGGCGCGGTCGTCGTAGTACCGCCGGTGAACGAAAAGTAGTGCAAGCTCACGTAGGCAGCGCTTTGGCCCGAGGAGAACTCGAGGTACACCGTGTGGGCCCCACTTGTGGTTGTGATGTTGGCAGGGACCGACTGCCAGGTCGACCAGCCTCCGGTACTGCCGACGGCGAAGCTGCCGATGGGCGCGTTCGACGGGTTGTCGAGGACGACGTTCACCAAACCGCTAACGCCCGACGCCGCGCCTGAGGCCACA